>JADLGF010000224.1 GCA_020849415.1 Thermomicrobiales bacterium | reverse complement strand
GTACGAGCGCTGGACGGGCCGGGCGATTTCGCCCGGCTCCTTCCGGCGCATCGCCATTGATCGGGACGTCGATGCTTCAATACATCCTGCGACGGTTCGTGCTTTTGATCCCGGTGCTGTTCGGGGTGTCGATCGTAATCTTCGGCCTGATCCGAATGATTCCGGGCGATGCCGCGATGCTGGCCATCGGCGTCGATCAACGCATCACACCGGAGCAGCGTGAAGCGGTTCGCCGATCGTATGGACTCGATCAACCGATCCCGGTGCAGTACGTGCGCTGGATGGGCCACGTGCTTCGGGGCGATCTCGGCCAGTCGCTGCGCACGCGTCGGCCGATCACCGACGAGCTGCGGCTGCGCATGCCGGTGACGATCCAGCTCGCGGTGATGGCGGCCATCCTTGGCACGATTCCGGCGGTGACCATGGGTATCATCGCGGCGGTGAAACGGAACTCCCCGGCCGATTACATGGCCACGATCGGGACGCTTCTGGGCATCTCCGCCCCGAACTTCCTGATCGCCATCCTGCTCATTCTGATCTTTTCGTATCAACTCAAATGGTTGCCACCGGTCGGATTCAAGGAGTTACGGGTCGATCCGGTCCAGAATCTCAAGACGATGATCTTGCCGGCGATCAGCCTGAGCTTGCCGCTGGCGGCCGTGATGATGCGCAATACCCGCTCGGCGGTTCTGGAAGTGCTCAATCAGGACTACGTGCGGGTGGCGCGGGCGAAGGGCCTCACCTCCCGGCGCGTGCTGCTGCGCCACGTGATCCCGAACGCCTCGCTGCCGATCATCACCGTGGCCGGTTTGCAGGTCGCTGGCCTGCTCGGCGGCACCGTGATCGTCGAGCAGATTTTTGGACTGCCGGGCCTCGGCCGCTACATCTACGACGCGATCAATAACCGCGATTACCCGGTGGTGCAGGGCGTGACCCTGGTGATCGCCACCATGTTCGTGCTGATCAGTATGCTGGTCGATGTGCTGTACGCCGTGGTCGATCCCCGGCTTCGAAAGGCCTAGGTGAGCGAGATGGTACAAGCACAGGATCGGCCGGCGGCAGTCGGCGCGGAAGCGGCGGCGGAACTCTCGGCGACATCGAACCTGGGAGCACTCTCCGGGAACCGGACCTCGAAACGTCCGACGGCGTGGACCGTAATTCGCAAGCAACGGCTCGCGCTCGTCGGCCTCATCTTCATCGTCTTCTTCGCGCTGATGGCGATCCTGGGGCCGACGATCGCGCCCTTCACCCCGACCCAGCAGTTCAGCGGCCAGATGCTCAAGCCGCCGATGCACACGTTTACCGACGCGAGTGGCGAAACGCACCGCTTCCTGCTCGGCAGCGATGAATTCGGCCGCGATATCTTCTCGCGGCTGCTTTACGGCGCGCGCGTGTCGTTCCAGGTCGGGTTCGTGGTGGTCGGCCTGGCCGGTACGATCGGCACCCTGCTCGGCCTGATCGCCGGCTACTACCGGGGCTGGATCGACAGCTGCATCGTGATGGCGGCCGATGTCATCTTCGCCTTCCCGGCGATTCTGCTCGCGATCGCCTTCATCACCATGGTCGGCAACAACCTGCGCAACACGATGATCGCGATCGCGATCGTTTTCACCCCGGCCTTCGTCAGAATCGTGCGCGGCGCCGTGCTTTCCGTGCGCGAGCTGGCGTACGTGGAGGCGGCGGTATCGGTGGGCTCACCATCGCGCTGGATTATCGCCAAGCATGTCTTCCCGAACATCACCGCACCGCTGATCGTGCATGCGTCACTGATCTTCGCCGGCGCGGTGCTTTCGGAGGCGGGGCTTTCGTTCCTCGGCCTCGGCAACAAACCGCCCTCTCCCTCGTGGGGTTCGATGGTCAGCAGCAGTTACGGCTATCTGCAGCGCGCGCCCTGGGCGGCGATCGTGCCGGGTACCGCTATTGCGATCATCGTGCTTGGCTTCAACCTGCTCGGTGACGGCCTGCGCGACGCCCTCGATCCCCGCCTCCGCTCCGCCAGCGGCGGTAGCGGCAAGCACTAGGACAGGTCGCTTCGAAGTCCGACTTGAGAACGTTCCGACGCTGCGGCACAACCCACTGAGTAGATGTTCCGCTCAGTGAGCAGTGCTTGCGGTTGCGTTCGCATTTAATCTAGCTAATCTAGCCAAGGGAGGTATCTCTATGGTTGAATGGAGATTGTAAGGGGCCAAAAATAGGTTCAGCGAGGTTCTCGACCGAGTCTCCTCTGAGGGACCTCAACAGATTCGCCGCCGGAATGAGCACTTTGTCGTGATCACACTTGATCAATATCGGGAACTGTGTGGCGAGAAGCCGACGTTCAAGGATTGGCTGATGAGTCTTCCCGATCTCTCGGAACTCGACCTCGAACGCGACAGGTCCCCGATGAGAGAAATCTTGTGGTAGCGCTTCCGAGTGATGCCTTAAGGAGGTTGCCATGATCGAATGGAGACTGGCGGAAGCCAAGAACAAGTTCAGTGAAGTGTTCACCAAAGCGCTCGAAGAGGGCCCTCAGCGTGTTACACGCCGGGGGAAGGCAGTAATCATTGTCTCCGAGGAAGAGTTCTGCAAGGGGCAGGAACCAGAACAATCGTTCATTGAGTTCCTGCTCTCCGCTCCAAAAGTTCCGGAACTCGACTTGACCCGGGAACGCGACTTTGGCCGAGACGTGGAATGGTAGGCGTCCTTCTCGATACCAACGTCTTGTCGGAGTTCACCAAGCCTTTCCCTGATCAACGTGTGGTGCAAACCCTGCGAGGACTCGATTCACGTCGTGTATACGTAAGCGTTTTTTCGTTGGGTGAGTTGAGAAAGGGCTTGGAATTGCTTCCGCCCGGGGCCAAGCGAGAGGAACTCCGACGATTCTCTGAACGAATCGAGCGCCAGTATGGAAGACGACTCCTGGATGTTGATCTGGATGTAGCGCAGATATGGGGTGAGCTCACTGCGCGCGGGAGGAAACTCGGAAAGCCGCTGAATACGACCGACGGTCTGATTGCGGCGACAGCCCTGAGGCACGGATTGCACGTGATGACCCGTAACGTGAAGGATTTCGAGCCGACCGGGGTGCTGCTGATCGATCCGTGGGCGGACGATCAGTGATTGTGTAACTGCTCTGGTCAGATGGCGCGCATTCGGTTGTTGCGCGGATGGTGTTCGAGTTCCGCCATCCCAAGCGCTTCCAGCAATGGCGGCATGTACATGCCGAACCGTCCACGTAAACCCTTCTTCAATCCATACCAGCCGCCGATCGGATTCTCATTGGAGCGCGCCCAAGCTTCAACGGTGCCATCCTTGGCCGGCTTCTGCTCGTCGGCGCTCCCCAGCTCCATCCAGTCGCCGTGCGTTGTCAGCATGGCGTGGAGGTCTTCGATGGCGCGCTTGTCGTAGAGCAGCGTCGTCTTGCCGACAACACAGACGATCACGTCCTGCCCATCCTTCTGATCGAGATACATCTGGTAGTCAGACGTGAGAGGCGGGGTCTGCAACTGCCACGGGTCGTCTTTTGTGCCGCTGCCTTTGGCCATCGTCATTTCCTCCTCGCAACGTGGATATAACGAAAGTCTACATGTGCAACGATGCGCATTGCTGACACAAGAACAGCGAGACCGGGGCGACATGCGCTCCCGGTCTCGCTCCGATCTACGTGGCTTCTCTGTTTACGCCTGCATCAGCCGGCGCAGGACCATCTGCAGGATGCCGCCGTGGCGGTAGTACTCGACCTCGATCGAGGAATCGATGCGCACCAGCGCCTCGAATTCCAGGGTGCTGCCGTCCGGGCAGGTGGCGGTGACAGTGACGATCTGCTTTGGCAGCAGGGCGTTCAGGCCGCTGATCGAGAAGTGCTCGTCGCCGGTCAGGCCGAGTGACGCGGCGTTCTGACCCGGCAGGAACTGCATCGGCAGCACGCCCATCCCGACCAGATTGCTGCGGTGAATGCGCTCGAAGCTCTCGGCGATGACCGCCTTAATGCCGAGCAGCAACGTGCCCTTCGCCGCCCAGTCGCGCGACGAACCGGTGCCGTACTCCTTGCCGGCGATCACGATCAGCGGCGTGCCCGCCTGCTGGTAGCGCATCGAGGCCTCGAAGATCGAGGTCTGTTCGCCGCTTGGGAAGTGGAGGGTGATGTTCCCTTCCGATCCCGGCACGAGCTGGTTGCGCAGACGGATATTGGCGAAGGTGCCGCGCACCATCACCTCGTGATTGCCGCGGCGCGAGCCGTAGGAGTTGAAATCGGCCTGCTGCACGTCCATGTTGCGCAGGTACTCGGCGGCGGGGCTCGTTTTGGCGATCGAGCCGGCCGGCGAGATGTGATCGGTGGTGATCGAATCGCCGAGCAGTGCCAGCACGCGGGCATCGACGATATCGGAGATCGGACCCGGCACCGGCGCGAGATCGGTGAAGAAGCTCGGTTCGCGCACGTAGGTGGACCCCGGCTCGAACTCGAAGAGATCACCGGTCGGCACCGGCAGTCCCTGCCAGCGTTCGTCCCCGAGGAAGACCTCGCCGTACTCTTCGACGAAGAGCTCCGGCGAAACGCTCGCCGCAATCGCTGCCTTGACATCGTCCGGTGACGGCCAGATATCGACCAGGTAAACCGGATCGCCGTTCGGATCGTAGCCGAGCGGATCCTGCTCCAGGTCGATGTCGACCGTGCCGGCCAGCGCGTACGCCACCACCAGCGGCGGCGAGGCGAGGAACGACGCCCGCACCTGCGGGTGCACGCGGCCCTCGAAGTTGCGGTTGCCGGAGATGACGGACGAAACGATCAGCTGGTTAGCATCGACCGCTTCCGCCACCGCGTCCGGCAGCGGACCCGAGTTGCCGATGCAGGTGGTGCAACCGTAGCCGACCGTGTGGAAGCCGAGCGCCTCCAGGTAGGGGGTGAGCCCGGCCTGCTCGAGGTAGCGAGTCACCACCTGCGAACCAGGCGCCAGCGAGGTTTTCACGGCAGGCGAGGTATCGAGGCCCCGCTCGACGGCATTCTTTGCCAGCAAACCGGCGCCGATCATCACCGACGGATTCGAGGTGTTGGTGCAGGAGGTGATCGCCGCGATGGCGACCGAGCCGTGGTGCAGGGTCGCCTGCTGACCACCGAGGAACACCTCGACCTCACCGACCTTCGGCTCGGCACGCTCAAGGGTGGCAACCGCAGTCTGCCTGGTCGCCGGAGCGGCGCCCTCGAACTGGGGCGCGTACGAAGTCCGGAAGACATTCTGTACGTCGCCGAGCAGCACCCGATCCTGCGGGCGGCGCGGACCGGCCAGGCTCGGCATCACTGTGCCAAGATCGAGTTCGAGCACGGCGTTGAAGGTCGGCTCCGGCGTTTCATCGGTTCGGAAGAGGCCCTGTACCTTCATATAGGTCTCGACCAGCTCGATCGTATCCTTCGAGCGGCCGGTCATGCGCAGGTAGTTGAGCGTTTCCTCATCGACCGGGAAGGTCGAAGCGGTGGCGCCGTACTCGGGCGCCATGTTCGAGATGGTGGCGCGATCGGCCAGGCCGAGATTGGTCAGGCCAGCGCCGAAGAACTCGACGAAGCGGCCAACCACGCCGTACTTGCGCAGCATTTCGGTGATGTAGAGAACGAGATCGGTGGCGGTCGCGCCCGGCTGGAGCTGACCGGTGAGGCGCACGCCGACCACTTCCGGCATCAACTGGTAGAGCGGCTGACCCAGGAGCACCGCCTCCGCCTCGATGCCGCCGACGCCCCAGCCAAGCACGCCGAGACCATTGATCATCGTGGTGTGCGAGTCGGTGCCGACGAGGGTGTCCGGGAAGGCGACCGTATCACCGCCGATGGCGCGCGTGAGCACGACCGGCGAGAGATACTCGAGGTTCACCTGGTGCACGATGCCAGTGCCCGGCGGCACGACCCGGAAATTCTGGAACGATTGCTGCGCCCAACGCAGGAGCTGGTAACGCTCGGCGTTGCGTTGGTACTCGAGTTCGACATTGCGGCCAAACGAGAAGAGCGTGCCGAAGCGATCCACCTGCACCGAGTGATCGATCACCAGATCGGCCGGCACCAGCGGATTGATGCGGGTGACATCGCCACCGAGGCGGGCGACCGCGGCGCGCATCGCGGCGAGATCGACCACGGCCGGCACGCCCGTGAAGTCCTGCAGCACCACCCGGCCCGGCATGAACGGGAGTTCGAGATCCTCCGGTTGCTTCGGGTCCCAGTTCGCCAGTTTCTCGATGTGCGAGGCATCGGCGAATTCCGCATCGGCGTAGCGGAGCACGTTTTCGAGGAGGATGCGGATGGTGATCGGCAGCCGATCGAGATTCACGCCCCGCTCGGCCAGCGTCGCCAACCGGTAGTAGGCGTAGCTGATGCCCGAGGGGGTGGTGAGGATGGCGCGGGTGCCGGTCGGGTCCGCCCCGGCGGGAGTAGACATTACGCGAAACTCCTTGTGTATGAAGAATGACGCGGCAACTGGCCACTCCGCGCCTTGAAAAAGCACGCCTCAAGTTTACTTGGTTTTCCTGAGGTGGCG
>JADLGF010000223.1 GCA_020849415.1 Thermomicrobiales bacterium | reverse complement strand
GCGCCGGGCGCAACCCCTCATCGCTGAACAGCGCGTAAACCCTGAGCAGGTCACCGGCATTGAAGCAGGCGGCCAACTGGTAGAGCACGACCGTCACCTGAGACGTGGCGACATCGCCCGCCCGGCTACCATCGCCCGGCGAGAAGCGGGGGCTGACCCGGATATCGGTGCCGTCCGGCGCGGGACGATCGACGATCGCCTGGAGCGATTCGATCGTTCGCGGTTCGACCACGCAGGCCTCCGGTTCGACCGATCGCTCCAGCTTCGGCGTTTCAGCGAACACGTGGCCGAAAATCACCAGAGCCAGCACCAATCCCGCCAGTGTCGATCGCATCCGCACGTAGCTCGTCCCCTCGCTTAAACCTCGTCGCGCAGGATCACGCGGCGGCGCTGCCGCTCGATGCGCGAACCCTGACGAATCATGTCCTTGACGTGCTCCGGATGGGGCACATCGTGCATCGAGTAAATCGGCGTCGAGGCGTCGCTGGAGTAGATGTTCACCTGCCCCAGATCGAAGATGCGCTGCACCGGTCCCTGGGTGACCTCGACGTCCTGAATCCGGTAGAGATCGATCTCCTGCCGGTGCCGGCTGATGAACCCCCGGGCGACCTTGAGCCGCTCATTCGTGAGTTCGAACCGGATGGTGAGCGAGCGGATCGGCGAGCCGATGAAACTCGGCCGCCCCTTCCAGAGCATTCGCTCCCCGCCCGGAGCACCATCGAGATCGTGCCCGACCGGCAGGCCATCGGCCGCCAGCAGCACCCCCTCGTCATCGATACGTGGCGATTCGGCCGGCGTATTCACACCCGCGCGCATCTGCTTGACATCGTTGAGCGCGCGTCCGCACGTCTTGCAGAAAGCCGCGTCGTCTTCGTTTCCCGTTCCACAGCTGGGGCAGTAGAGCATGCTTCGCTTCCTTACACGGCGCACTCGGCGGAAAATGCCGCCGGAACCGTTCAGATGATACTCGTCTCCACCAAAAACTTACGTTCCCAACGGCCTCCCGCGTGGTAAAGTGCCCCGGATAATCAAGCCGGTGGTACTGGCAATCGCCCGCGCTCGCCCCGCTCCCCCGGCGCAGTGAAACTCGGTCTGGAGATGAACTTTGAGCGGCTACCCTGTCCCGGTTGACGATGAGGGGCTGAATTTTCGGCGCCGCTATCAGGGCCTGATCGGCGTCACGAGCAAGGTGCCGATTCGTGACACCGAAATGCTCTCGCTCGTCTACACCCCCGGCGTCGCCGAAGCGTGCCTCGAAATCGAGCGCGATCCCCTGCTCTCCTTCGATTACACCTGCCGGGGAAACACGGTCGCGATTCTCACCGACGGCTCCGATCTCTTCGGCAGCCAGCCGGCGCCGCCCGAAGCAGCCCTGCCGGTGGCCGAAGCCAAGAGCGTCGTCTTCAAAACCTTCGCCGGAATCGATGCCTTCCCCATCTGCCTCTCGACCAACGATCCGATGCGGATCGTCGAAACCGGGCTGGCGATCTCCCCGACCTTCGGGGCGATCTGCATCGATGACATCGCCGCGCCGCACGCCTTCACGATCGCCGATCACCTCGAAAAGGCCGCCAACATTCCGGTCTTTTCGAACCAGCACCACGGCACCGCCGTACTCATCCTCGGCGGATTGCTGAACGCGCTCAAGGTGGCGGGCAAGAAGCTGGAGGAGATCAGCGTTGTCATCAGCGGCGCCGGCATCGCCGGCGTCGGGGTTTCGCGCCTGCTCGTCCGGGCGGGCGTGAAGCGGCTGGTCGTCTGCGATCGCGCCGGCGCCATCTACAAATACCGCCCGGAGCGGATGAACTGGGCCAAGAGTTACATCGCCAAGGAAACCAACTTCGAGGATCGGCGCGGCTCGCTGCGGGCGATGATGCGCGGCGCCGATGTCTTCATCGGCCTCTCGACCGGCGGCATCGTCACCGAAGAGATGATCGCCTCCATGAACGAGAACCCGATTGTCTTCGGCCTGGCGATCCCCGATCCGGAGATCGATCCCAATCTGGCCAAGTCGGCCGGAGCGCGCGTGGTCGCCACCGGCCGGCCCGATTTCCCGAACACGCTCGATATCTCGCTCGTTTTCCCGGGCGTCTTCCGCGGTCTGCTCGATGCCCGCGCCCGCAACATCCGGCTCCGGACCATGATCTACGCCGCCGAAGCGCTGGCCGATCTGGTCAAGCCGGATGAACTCCACGCCGATTACATCATCCCGCGCGTCTTCGATTTCCGGGTCGCCCCGGCGATCGCGGCGGCGGTGGTGCGCGCCGCCAACGAAGCGGGCGAAGCGGGTGTCTCGATCGAACCGGAAACGGTGGCGCAGAAAACGCGTTCGCTCGTTTACGAGCACCGGCGCGCGTCGGTGAGCACCAGCCTCCTCGGCACCACGCTCAAGGAGCGGGCGATCGAACTGCGCAAGCGGAACGGCGGCGTGCTCGAAGTGCGCAGCAACATCCCGATTCGCGATCACTACATGCTCAACACGCTCTGCATGCCGCCGAACGCGCTGATCCCGGCCCAGGTGATCCGGGATGATCCCGCCCAGGTCGCGGAGTTGACCGCCAAGGGGAACCTGGTGGCCATCGTCACCGATGGCACCGCCGTGCTCGGCCTCGGCAACATCGGCCCGCAGGCCGGCCTGCCGGTGATGGAAGGCAAGGCGGTCCTCTTCCAATCGCTGGCCGGCGTGGAGGCCTTTCCGATTTGCGTTGCCGAGACCGATGTCGATGAAATCGTCAATATCGTCGAGGCGATCTCGCCGAGCTTCGGCGGGATCAATCTCGAGGATATCTCCGCGCCGCGCTGCTTCGAAATCGAAGCCAAGCTGCGCGAACGGCTCGATATGCCAGTCTTCCACGACGATCAGCACGGCACCGCGATCGTGGTTGTGGCGGCGCTGATCAACGCCGCCCGCCTGCGCGGCAACGAGCTTTCCGAATTGCGCCTCGTCATGAACGGCGCCGGCGCGGCCGGCATCGCGGTTGCCCGGCTGCTGCTGGCGATCGGGGTCGGCGACATCATCATCTGCGATCGCGCCGGTGCGATCTACGAGGGGCGTCCGGGCGCGATGGATGAGAGCAAGCGCGAGATTGCGCGCATCTCCAATCGCGAGAAGCGCACGGGGGGTCTCGCCGAAGCGATGGTCGGCGCCGATGTCTTCATCGGCCTCTCGGCGGCGGGGGTGGTCAGCCCGGAGATGGTCAAATCGATGGCCGACAATCCGATCGTGCTTGCCCTGGCCAATCCGACCCCGGAAATCACCCCGACCGAGGCCTACGGCGCCGGCGCGCTGGTGGTTTGCACTGGCCGCAGCGATTTCCCGAACCAGGTCAACAACTCGCTCGCCTTCCCCGGCTGTTTCCGGGGCGCGCTCGACGTGCGCGCGCGCGGCTTCAACGACGAGATGAAACTGGCGGCCGCCAAGGCGATCGCCGAACTGGTGACAGACGACAAGCTTTCACCGCACAATGTCATTCCCGGCGCGCTCGATCTGCGCGTGCCGCCGCGCGTGGCGGCGGCGGTCGCCAAAGCGGCGATCGAAACGGGTATCGCGCGCGTGAACATCGCCCCGGAAGCGGTCGAGTCACGTTGCCGCGAATTGGTCTACAGTGGCGCAGGCGGAATGTAGCGCCAATCTGCTGGTGTCCGAATCGGCGAATCGCGCGGCCAGAACACACCGGTCGCGCAACACGGAGACTGCTCGATGACGTTCGAAACTACGGCATCCGATGAAACGGTGAACGAAGCGACGGATCAGGTGGCCGAAGTGGCCGCCGAGGCCGTGACCAACGACGAAACTCCATCCGAGGCGATCGTCGAAACAGCGGCACCCGAGCCGACGGAAGAGACGGTTGCTGAGGCGACTGAAGAAGCCACCGAGCCCGTCGCTGCCGAAGCTGGCGAAGCCGCCGCGGCTGAAGTGACGGACGCGGCTGAGACCGCGGAAGCCGTTGTGGCGGACGCCGAGACGGCTGACGCCGCGGAACCGGCAACCACCGAAGCCGAGACCACCGAATCGACTGAAGCGGCCGCGCCGAAGCAGCTCGATCTCGGCACGATCACCATCCGCACCACCACTATCGAAAAAGATCTCGAGATCGCCGAGCACCGCGCATCGCTGAGCAATCGGCTGACGGCGCTGCAGGACGCGCTCAATCTGCTCGAGCCGAGCGAGGAGCGCGCGATGATCGACGCCCGGCTCGCCGCCGTGCAATCGTCCATCGCCGAGCAGGCCCAGGAGCGGATCGTCGCCAAGGAAATCATCATCGCCCAG
>JADLGF010000222.1 GCA_020849415.1 Thermomicrobiales bacterium | reverse complement strand
CGCGATGTCCGTGCAGCGGAACTCGATCGTGGCCTCGTCGGAATTCGGGCCTTCGCCATCCGGCTGCTCGTTGGTGGCGGTAACCGACGCCTCATTGTCGATGTCGAGGCATTCGCCGGCTTCCGTCGCGCGCGAAAGGGTGATGGTGATATTGCCGCCGACCGGCATTGTCTCGTTCAGGGTGCAGACCAGCGTGCCGGAGGCAACGCCGCTGCCGGCCGGTTCGTTACTCTCAGCCGAAACACAGGTGAGTTCCGCGGTGTCGGACTCCCACGAGATTTCGCTCGAGAAGGTCCAGTCACCGGCCGGCAGCTCGTCCTCGATCTCCACCCCGGTCGCGGGGAAGTCCCCGATATTGGTGACGAGGATCGTGAATTCCGCCTTGTCACCCGGGTAGATGCTCGCGGCGGTGGCGGTCTTGTCGAGCGCCACGTCCGAGCATTGGACCGTCACCGTGGCGTCATCGGTATTGTTGTCCTGATCGCTCGCCGCTTCGTTAGTCGCGGTGACGGTGGCGGTATTGGTCACATCGCCGCAGACCACGCCGGTGGCGTAGGTGCCGGTGATGGTCACCGTACGGGTGTTCCCCGTGGTCGGCGGAATCGTGCCCCAATCGCAGGTGACGATTTCGGGATCGGCGCCGCCGATCATGCAGGCCGCATTGTCCACCGACCAGGTGACGCCCTCGATCGCCGGCAATTCGTCCGTGGTGATCACGTTTTGGGCGGATACGGAGCCGGCATTCGTGGTGACCACCAGGAAGCGGATCGGTGTGCCGGTCTGAATCGAATCGACCGGGGTGTCCGATTCATCGACGGCCGACTTCTGCACCGTGACATCGGTGCACTGCACCGTGACGGTGCCGGTGGCGCTGTTGTTGGTGTCCGCCCCGGTCACCGGCTCCATCGAGGAGGTAACCGTCGCGGTGTTCGAGATGGTGTCCCCGCACTCCGCCGATGTTACGTTGGTGGTGCTGGTGACCGTGATCGTGAACGACGCGCCGGCCGCGAGACTGAAGGCTTCGCTGTCCGGGGCGCACGTCACACCGGTGTCCGCCGCCACCGGATTGGCCGGCGTGCAACTGAAGTTCGCGACACTCTCGGTCACGGTCCAACTGAAGCCCGCCGGCATGGTGTCTTCCACCAGCAACCGCGCGCGAATCTCCTCCTCCGACGCGCCAGCCGGTACGGTGATCGCATTCGAACCGTTGTTGGTGACGGTGATGGTGTAGCTGACGGGCGATCCAACCTGGATCGTGTCCGGATTGCCAGTCTTTGCAATCGCGACATCGGTGCAGAGGACCGTCACGCTGGCCGTGGAGGTGTTGTTCTCCAGATTGGCCGTTGACTCATCGCTCGAGGCAACGTCAGCCGTATTGGAAAAGGTGTCGCAGTCTCCGCCGGTCGTGGGCGAGCTGGTCACCAGAACCGTGCGCGTGCCATCCACGGGCAACTCTGCCCCGGTGAAGGTGCAGGTGAGGAGGCTATCGCCATCGATGGAGCACGACCAGTTCGCTTCCGATTCACTCGCGGTCCAGGTGAATCCGGAATCCAGTTCATCGCTCAGGACGATATTGCCGACGGTCCCCGGTCCGTGGTTCGTGACCACGATCGAGTACGCGATCCGTTCACCGACATTGATGGGTGATGCGACCGCGGACTTCACCACCCCGATGTCCGGGCAGGTGACGGCTATCGATACCGGTCCGGCGGTGTTGTTCTCGCTGGCCGGTCCGGTGTTGGCCTCATTCGCGGCATCCACCGTCACCAGTTGATTCGTCAGCGTTCCGCAGAAGCTCGACGGAACGGTGCCGGAGATCACGATGACACGCTGATTCGCCGCGCCGACGCCCATGGAGGGGAAGGTGCAGTTCAACTGCTGGCCCGTGTCACCAGCCGGCGCGATGGAACACTCGTCGAGGACTTCGCTCCACTGCACACCGTCCGGCAGCGCATCGACCACGGTGACGTTCGTGGCGGTGCCCGGACCCGCGTTGGTGACGGTGATCGTGAAATCAACCGCGGCGCCCGGATTCACCGGGCCGACCGTGGCCGTCTTGGAAACCACCACGTCCGGGCAGGCGACGGTGACCGAGGCCTGGCTCGATCCCGAATAGGGACTCGAAAGCGTCGCGGTGTTGTTATAGGTCGTGCAGCTTTCCGCGGTCGTGCCACTGCTGATCGTGACGCTGAACTGATCCGGTCCACCCGCCGCGCCATCGTTGGCGGCCAGTGTTATGCCGGCGCACGTCAACGTTCCCGCCGTGATCGAACACTCGGCCCGATCGGGATCCTCGCTCCAGCTGATCCCGGCGCCGCTCGGCAGCGTATCGGTGAACCCGACATTGGACGCCGATCCGTTCCCGGTGTTGCTAACGGTGATGGTGAAGCGGATCGGTGATCCGGCGCTCACCGTGGAAGTATCGGTGGTCTTGGCGATGGAGACGCTGGGAGACGTGATCGTCCATGGACAGTTCGGCGTCGCTCCCTGGGTGGGACTCGTCGCAACCCCGAACGCATTCTGCGCGGTGATCGTAACGGTGTTATTGACATTGGTGGTGTCAGCCGCGGTCACCGCCGAGGTGTAGGTGAGATTGACACTGGAATTCCCGAGAATCACCATACCGACCGCCACCGGCGAGAACGTGCCTCCCGGACGCGAATCGGTGGCGGCGGTAATGGTCAAGTTCGTATTGGAGGTATTGGTAACCGTAATCGGGTAAACAAGGACGGTACCGACCGGTCCGCTCGTGGCGCTCGGGCAGCCCTTGGTGACGGTGATGGTGGGCGGCTGAATAGAACCGCCGGACTGCAGCGGAACAGTTTGACTACCAATGCTGAAGTTCGGGCTGCTCGCGCTCGATTGCACGTTGCCGCCACCCGTGGCGCCACGACACTCGAGTTTCGCGACAACGCGAATGACGAGCTTCTCACCCGGCGCGAGATTGGTGACTCTGAACGTGATCGAAGCCGGACCAGTTCCGAGTCCGGCAACATTGGTGATGTTATCGACGATGACGGCTTCATCGCCATTGGTTGAGTTGGCGGGATCGCCAACGTTGACCGCGGCGGAGATTGCTTGGGTGAACCCAACCCAGCCGCCGGACGTCTGCCGGGAATCGAACGTGTTGGTGATCGTAATGTCACCGGTTCCGCTCGAAACCTCGATGAAGTTCAGGAAGACGACGAAGTCACCACAGACAAAATCGCCGCCATTCAATGACTCTACCGAGGTCGCGTGGGTGCCACCGCCACTGCCATCAGTCTTGTTGTATGAGCCTGGCTGCGCTGCTTCGAAGTCAACCGATCCACCGGAGACGGCCGCCAACTCGACCTGGAACATCGAGTCCTGGTCCAGCGTTGCCTTGTCATCGGTGGCAATATCGTCGTCTTCCGTGGGAACGCAGAGTTCCCCTCCGCCGGTACCTTCGGGCTGATCAGCGTCGGGGGTGCCGGCGCAGTCGGTTCCCTCATCGATTCCGTTGTTCCCCTCATCATCGGCGGGATCGTTCGGATCAACGGGAAACTCGATCGGCAGATCGTCGAACGTGGGGGTTTGGGTAGGGGTCGGGGCCGGACCTTCGGTTGGTGCCGGTACCTCGGTCGGGGGGACCGGTGTTTCGGTGGGAGGGACGGCGGTAGGCTCGGTGGTCGCGGTCGGCTCGGGTTCGGACTCGGTATCGGCTGGCACGATCGCCTCGTCGGCGGCGGGCGACGTCACCGCCGGCAACGCAGCCACCGAGATGGTGATGGAGCGGACTTCACCGGCCACCACCGTTTGCTCACCGAGTGATTTCGAGAAATAGCCAGCCGGGCCACCGGCTTGTTCCACGATCGCCGGGCCCGCGGCGAGCTCGAAGCTCACCATGCCATCGGCGTCGAAATCACAGTCGGGATGCTTGTCGCCATTGACGTCGAAGACATCCCAACAGGCGCCCGCCAAAGGCAGGCCGGTATCGGCGGCTTCCAGTTTTACCTGCAGTACGCCCGTGACGGGTTCGGAAGACGGTTCATCCTGGGCCCCGACATCGAACGTTGTGAAGGGGGCCAGCAATCCCGAGAGGAAGACGAACGTGATCAGAATCCTAAGCATCGCCGCAGTTTTCTTCACCATATCCCTACCCTTGCTCCTGATCCGCGACCGCTAACGGCCGCTGCCACGCTCCGTTACCCGGAGTGCGCCTGTGTTCTTCCGACGTCAACCGGACGATCAATTGCGTTCATCCCGAACAAATCGGTTGCTTCTTCCGGTAACGCCTCACTGGTACGGGGGGCTTTGACGGCTTCGATGCTCGCCTGTTCCCGGTAACATCTGGCCCCGACGTGCGGAATGGCCCGATATCCGGTCAAGTTGAGCACAAAACAT
>JADLGF010000221.1 GCA_020849415.1 Thermomicrobiales bacterium | reverse complement strand
GAGAACACCCGATGCTCGACGAACTGCTCGATCTTTTTGAGCGCGATCGCAAGAAGCAGCCGAACGGCCAGAAGCAGGGCGGCATTCGCGGATTGTTGAATCGCTTGCGTGATGACGATGACGATCGTCGGTACGCCGGTGAGCCGGACCAACGCCGCTACCGCGACGATGACGACGATCGCCGCTACGCCGGTGGCCCAGGCGAACGCCGCTATCGTGATGACGACGATGATCGCCGCTACGCCGCCGCTGATCCGCGCGAGCGCCGGTACCGCGATGACGACGACGATGATGACGACGATCGCTATTACGCCGATTCACGTGGCCGGCGCAAGCGCGAGCGGGACGGATTCGATTTCTTCGACGATTAGCTCTCGCTGAGTTCCCGCGCCGTCAGGTCCGCCGCCGTCGCGATGCGCGCGACGATCTCCGCAATCCGCTGGTCGTCGCGCTCTCGCCGCCTCCCGGCGGCCGCGAGCCACGACTTCATCGCCGAGGGGGCGGGACCGCCGGTCTGGTTGCGGCGTTCGATGTAGCGGCGCGGCGCCAGGTACTTCGAGATCGTTTCGAACTCGACCTTGATCTCGCGGCCGATCACCATCATGGCGGCGGTGTCGATCATCTCGACCGTGATGCCGCTCGCTTCAAGACCCGCCTCGCGCGCCCGGGCGATGACCATGCCGGCGATCGTCCGCGCCGCCTGCGGCTCGATCTCCTCCTCGATCATCAGGAAGTCGGCCAGATCGCCGGCGGTGACGAAATCGCGACCGGCCCGGTTCGCCAGCGCGGCCCGGTTGACGATCAGCGCCCGCTCCATCAGGTAGGCGGTCCGCTCCATCAACACCTCGAGCTGGCCGATGGCCGAATCGGCGACCGGCAGGTAGGCGCCAATCTCACCGGGCACCGGTCCCCACGGCAGCCGCTGCGCGATCGTGCGGATCATGGCGGCCTCCGCTTCCACCCGGCGGCCGTGCGCGGCCAGCGCCGCGATGCCGCCGCTCGCTCGCCACTGCGGAGCGAGCACCTCGGTCACCTGCCATTTGTCCTCGAGCGAGAAAGCTTCGGGGTTGGCGCGCATCATCGCCAGCAGTTCATCGAGCCAGCGGCTGATCGGTCCGGCCACCCGCTCGATGCCATTCGCCAATCCGAGCAGGTAATCGGTGCCGCCGACCGCATCGGCGGTGTGATCGATCCACTCCGGCATACCGAGCAGTTCGGCCAGCCGGTCGCGATCGATTGCGAAGCCGGTGCCGACGCCGATGCCGGCGCCGAGCGGCAAGCGGTTGATCTCTTCGAGCGCCTCCGACAGCGCGGCGGTCCCCCGCTCCAGCGCCGCGATCAACGGCGCGGCGGTGTGGCCCAGCGTGCCCGCCTGCACCGGTTGGGCGTGAACCGTGGTTTGCATCAACGTGACCGCGTGCGACGACGCGAATTCCTCGATCACCTCACGCAGCCGCAGCAGTTGCGTCATCGCCGTCAGGAGCCGATCACGCAGTGTCAGCCGCACGGCAGTGACGGCGAGATCGGTCTGGCCCCGGCCGAGTTGCGGCGCGCCGTACGCGCCGGGAGCGGTCTGCGAATCGATCCGCTCGTCAACCAGCGGCGTCGCCAGCGCGTAGGCGATGCACGGCAGATCGACGCCGCGCGCCTGCTCGATCGCGCCGAGGATCGAGGCGAGGTAGCCGTCATCGATCGTGCCGAGGTCACGGAGCATGATGCTGTGCGCGGTGGCGGCGGCGGTGAGCGCGTCCAGAAAACGACGGGACAGATCAGGCTGGGTGGACACGCGCGGCTTCCTCCTCGGGATCGAAATCGACCATCAAACGGCCCGGCCAGATGGTGCGGCGGACGATCATCATCGCCACGCCCGCCAGGATGAAAGCGGCGGAGAACCAGTATGCCGCCGGCCAGGGCCCGATCGTCAGGCTGTCGGTGCGGACACTCTCAATGGCCCACCGGATCAGGCCGTAGGCGATCAGGTAGAGCCAGACGATGTCCCCCTCCCGCATCCAGCGGACCTTCTCGCGGTTAAGGATCAACCAGACGAGCAGCGCGCCGATGACGAGATTGAGCAGGCACTCATAGAGAAAGGTGGGGTGAAAGGTGCTGAATTCGGCGTATTGCGGAGGTCGGTGCTGCGGCGCGATCGTGACCGCCCACGGCAGGTCGGTCGGCGTGCCGAAGGCCTCCTGATTCGCCCAGTTGCCCCAGCGGCCGATCGCCTGCCCGAAGGGAACCCCGGCGATGATGATGTCGATCCAGGCGAAGGCGCGCTCGCGCCGCCACCAGCAGTAGCCGAGAAAGGCGATCGTACCCGCGACCAGCGCGCCGTGGATGGTCAGGCCGCCGAGGCGCACATTGAGCGCTGCGCCGGGATCGTTCACGTAGTCATTCCAGCGCAGCAGCAGGTAGTAGATGCGCGCGCCGATGATGCCGGCGATGACGATGATCGGCGTCAGATCGAGGATGAATTCCGGGTCCTGCCCCCGCGCGATCGCCAGCCGGCGCATGACGACGATACCGGCGACGATGCCGGCCAGAATGAAGATGGCGTACCAGCGGATTGATAAACCGAGGATCGTAAACGCGATTGGATCGTTGAGCGTCGGCAAGCCGTCCTCCGGGTCAGGCGCGCGCCAGGAACCGGGCGATTTCCGCCCGCGTTGGCAGTGAGTCTATCGCGCCCTCGCGGGTGGCGGTGATCGCGCCGGCCGCAGCCGCGAAGAGGGCATCCTCCCGGCCAATTCCCTCCCAGTCGTTCGCGATCAGCCGGCTGACGATGGCGGCGGTGAAGGCGTCACCAGCGCCCGTCGGTTCGACGGGCTGGACGTGGAAGGCCGGCAGGTGCGCCGGTGCGCGATCCGGGCCAGGATACCAGCAGCCGCGCCGGCCATCGGTGAGCACGACGTGCGGAATGCCGTACCCCCCGACCCACTCGAAGATAGTTTCAGCGTCCTGATCGGGACCGTAGAGCAGCCGGGCATCATCCAGACTCAGTTTCAACAAGGTAACGCCGCGCCAGAGCGGGGCGAGCGCATCGTCGAGCGCCTCGCTGCCCGGCCAGAGGGTCGGGCGGACATTGAGATCGAGGCAAACCGGCACGTTCGCCGCGTTCGCCTTTTCAACGGCGAGTTCGATGGCACGGCGGGAGGGTTCGTCCGAAAGCGAAACCGAACCGACTACGATCGCGGCCGCCTCGGCGATCGCCGCGTGCTCGATGTCGCCAGCGTTGAGTAGCCGGTCGGCGCCGCGCACGAGTTGGAAGTGGCCGTCGCCCGAGCGATCCTTCCAGGCGAATGCCAGCGTGGTCGCAAAGCCGCTCGCCTCACGCATGGCGTCGATCGCCACCCCCTCCAAGCGGAGCAGGTCCCGCAGGCGGCGGCCGAACGGATCGTCGCCGGTAACCCCGCAGAATGCCGACGGCAAGCCAAGCCGCGCCACGGCGACCGCCACATTGGCGGGTGCACCGCCGGCGCGGGCGCTGAAACTGTTGGCGGTTTCAAGCGAGGGAGCATCGTCGCTGACGATGAGATCGATGAGAATCTCGCCGATCGCCAAAACCGGCCGGCTCACCGCACTTCGATCCGGGGGCTATCGTCCTCGCCGGAAATGCGGGTGCTGATCGAGCTGGTGTCGCGGCGGGCCGAATAGACCTCGCTCAGCCCCTCCAGCCGGCGCAGGATGTGGCTGAGCTGGCCGACATCCTTGACCTCCATCGTGATCAACAGATTGACCGAGCGATCGTCGTGGGTCAGCGTTTGCATCGAAAGGATGTTGATATCCTCATCGGCCAGCAACGTGGTGATATCGCGCAGCAGCCCGACCCGGTCGAACGCCTGAATCTGCACCGGCGCGACGAAGGTCTCATCCGGATTGCTGCTCCAGCTGATCGGCAGCAGGCGCTCCGGCTCGGTCGTGTTGAGCATGTTCGGGCAATTGCTGCGGTGAATGGTGATGCCCCGGCCGCGCGTGACGAAGCCGATGATGTCATCCCCCACCACCGGGTTGCAGCAGCGCGCGGTCGAGGTGAGCAACTCGCCCACCCCGCGCACCTTCTGGCGCAACGGCGCTACCGGCGAGGTGTAGCCGTTTTCGGTGGCGATCTCCTGGCGGACGCTGGTGTCGTTCAGCTTCTGGGCGATCGTTTGCGGCGATACGCCGCCGTACCCGATCGCAGCCAGGAAATCCTCGACCTTGGCGTAGTTCGGGAAGTGCCGGGCAATCTCCTCGATCTTCGGCTCAACGCCGAGACGCTTCAACTCGCGATCGAGAATCGCGCGGCCTTCCTTGATGTTCTCGTCGCGATCACGCCGCCGGAACCACTGCCGGATCTTCTCGCGCGCGTTGGCGGTGGTGACATAGTTGTTATCGGGCAGGAGCCAGTCGCGGCTCGGACCGAGCCGGGAATTGCTGGTGAGAATCTTGACGACCTGGCCATTCTGCAGCTTGTAGTCGAGCCCGACGTGTTGATCGCTCACGACCGCGCCGACGCAGCGGTGGCCGAGATCGGAGTGAATCCGGTAGGCGAAATCGACCGGCGTCGCGCCGAGCGGCAATTCGTGAATGTCTCCCGCCGGCGTAAAGCAGTAGATCATCGGCTTGAAGACATCGGATTTGACCGACTCGACGAACTCCTCGGCGTCGGCGATCTCGTCGCGCCAGTCCATCAGCCGGCGAAGGGAGGCGATCTTCGCTTCGAGCGCCAGGCTCGATTTCGTCCCTTCCTTGTACCGCCAGTGCGCCGCCACGCCGTACTCGGCGATCTGGTGCATCTCGCGGGTGCGAATCTGGACCTCGACGTAGAGCCCTTCTGGACCGATCAGCGCCGTGTGCAGGCTTTGATAGGAGCTTTCCTTCGGGTTGGCGATGTAATCGTCGAATTCGCTCGGAATCGGACGCCACTCCGTGTGGAGCACGCCAAGCGCGGCGTAACAATCCTTCTGATCGCCGACGATCACGCGCAGGCCGACGACGTCGTAAATCTCATCGAAGGCGCGGTTTTTACGCTGCATCTTGCGGTAGATCGAGTAGATGTGCTTACGCCGTCCGGTGATCTCGCACGCCACGCCGTTCTGCGCCAGCACGTTCTTGATCGATTCCTTGGCCCGATTGACGTAGGCATCCTGATCGGGACCGCGCTTGGCGAGTTCGCGCACGATCCGGTCGAAGTCGGCCGGTTGCAGATATTTGAAGGCGAGGTCTTCGAGTTCGCTCTTGAACTGCCAGATACCGAGGCGGTTCGCCAGCGGCGCGTAGATATCCATCGTCTGCTGGGCGATGCGGACCTGCTTTTCGCGCGGCATGACCCCGAGGGTGCGCATGTTGTGCAGGCGATCGGCGAGCTTGATCAGCACGACGCCGATGTCATCGACCATCGCCAGAAACATCTTGCGCAGGCTCTCGGCCTGCGCGCGCTTCTCTCTCGACTCTTTCGTTTCACCGTCGGCTTCGATGCTGGTCCAGGGGAGACGGCCGAGCTTGGTGACGCTGTCGACCAGGCGGCCGACGCGCGGGGTGAATTCCTCGGCGATGGACTCGACCGTTACACCGGCGTCTTCAACGACATCGTGGAGCAGACCGGCGGCAATGACATCGGAATCGAGGTCCATGCCGGCCAGGATGATCGCGACCTCGATCGGATGCACGATGTAGGGCTCGCCCGACTTGCGGTTAATCCCCTCGTGGGCCTCCAGGGCGAAATCGAGCGCGCGCATAACGTAGCGCTCATCGACCCCGGCCGCGGACTCGCCGAGCGACGCCCTCAGCTGCGCGATCGCCTCGATGACCGCCGGATGGTCGGCTGAAATGGGTTGTATTGTCGCCCCCTCAGCCATGGTCAACGCTCCTGAAGCCCCCTGAATTCGCTGTTGTCACGTCTTCGATTTCGTTCGCCCGATTCAACCTGGAAATGGTGCGGCGTCGAATCTCGCAGCCCCGAGAGTGTGAACTCCCGCGCCATTCATCGTAAACATGCCTGCATTAGGTGCGACTGGTAGCGACGAGAGGGGTGCTGGCCCTTGTTATTCGCGAGATTCTACGCCCCACGGAATCGCGATGCAACAGCCGAGTGTGCATTTCGGCGGGTGCCGAACGGGCCATCGCCACACCGTGAATCGGTACCGCGTCACGCGCGTGGTAACGTAGGGAGCGTGGCGCCCGGAGGGGATGCCGCCCTTCACGACGCACGACCCAGGAACGATCGATGACGACCACGCACTCCGCTGATCTCGAACGATTGCGCCACCCGGATGAGGCGCTCGCGACCGTACTCGCCCAGGCAAAGCCGCTCGCCACTGAGCTGGTGCCGATCGAGGCGGCCGGCTGGCGGGTATTGGCGCACGATCTGATCGCGCACGAGAATCACCCGCCCTTCCCCGCTTCGACCATGGACGGCTACGCGGTGCTCGCCGCCGACGTTTCCCCCTGGCGGGAGGTGCTTGGGACGCAGAAGGCAGGCGATCTGATCGACGTGGAGGTCACCGACGGCTACACCGTCAAGATCATGACCGGCGCGCCGATCCCGCGCGGCGCGGACGCGGTGGTGAAGGTCGAGAACAGCGCGATCATCGACGACCACGTCGTCATCACCCAGGAAATCATCACCCCCGGCGAGAACATCCGCCCGGTCGG
>JADLGF010000220.1 GCA_020849415.1 Thermomicrobiales bacterium | reverse complement strand
GCGGTCGCGGATGCGTTCGTGGCCTTCCACGCGGAAGCAGCGGCGGCCCGTTCATGAAAATCACCGGTATCGAAACGATCCCCGTCAGCATCCCGATCGATCCGAAGCGAGCGGTTCGGGGTGGTGGCGGCGCGCACCTCGTCTCCGAGTTCGTCATCGTCAAAGTGCTGACCGATGAGGGGATCACCGGTCTTGGTGAGGTTTCGTGCACCCCGGTCTGGAGCGGTGAGGATTACCGCAACGCCATCCGGGTGATCGACACCTACATCGCGCCGGCGCTGATCGGCGAGGACCCGCGCGCCATCGAGGCGATCGGCCTGAAGCTGAAGAAATCGATCGCCAACAACCCCTTCACCAAGGCGGGCGTGGAAACGGCCTGCTGGGACATCCTCGGCAAGGCGACCGGCCTGCCGGTCTACCGACTGCTCGGCGGGCCGGTGCGCGAATTCGTCACCACGAAGTTCTCGGTCACCGGTATGCCGGCGCCGATCGCGGCCGAGGTCGCCCTCGGTGCGGTCGAACAGGGCTTCCGGGCGATGAAGGTGAAGGTCGGGGTCGATCCGGAGAGCGACGTCGCCCGCGTTAAAGCGGTGCGAGAAGCGATCGGGCCTGATATCTACCTCGGGGTCGACGCCAACGGCGGCTGGACTCCCGGCCAGGCGGCGACCACGATCCCGCGCCTGCTCGAATTCGATCTCAAGTTCGTGGAACAGCCGGTGCCGGCGCTCGATATGGGCTGGATGGCCGATGTCCGCGCCAGGACTGCGCTGCCGATCATCGCCGACGAGAGCCTCTACACGATCCAGGACGCGATGGCGCTGGCGCGCAACGGCGCCGCCGATGTCTTCTCGATCTACATCGGCAAGGGCGGAGGCATCAACGCCGGCCGGAAGGTGGCGGCGATCGCCGAAAGCGCCGGACTCGCCTGCACGATCGGCAGCAACCTCGAGATGGGGATCGCCATGGCAGCGATGATCCACCTCGGCATGGCGATGCCGGCGATCGATTCGCCGAACTTTCCTTGCGACATCCTGAGCAACTTCTATTACGAGTCCGATTACCTGGCCGAACCGCTCAAGATCACCGCCGGCACCGCCCGCCCGTTCGAAAAACCGGGTCTGGGCGTGGAGCTGGACGATGCGAAGATCCGCAAGTATCGGATCGGGTAGAAGTACCCTCACCCCCGGCCCCTCTCCCGCTGCGGCGGGAGAGGGGAGTCAATCGCAGGTTCGACAGTAATTCCCCTTCTCCCGTCGCAACGGGAGAGGGGGTCAGGGGGTGAGGGTCAACTCCTCCGCGAGCCCGTGACGAGTTCATACTCCATCGCCGCCAACCGCTCCGGGTCGCCGACCAGATCGATCCGTTCGATGACGCCGTCATCGATGGTGAAATGGAAGGCGACCCGCGGCGCGCCGTGCATCATCCAGACCGCGCCGTAGGTGCCTTCGATCCGCGCCAGGAAGGCCGCCGCGGCGCGGCCGTTGAAGAAGCGGGCGACCAGTTCGTTCCCCTCCGTGATCGCATCGACCCCGTACGCGGCGGCGGTGGCGTCTGCGTAGACCGCGACGCCCGGCGCCAACACGTTCAGGATGCCCGCGAGATCGCCGTTGCGTGATGCGGTCAGGAAGGCGTCGATGACGGCGAGGTCACTTGCGTCAGTCGCCGGCGCCGGTTCGGCCCCGCGCACCTTGCGTCGGGCGCGGCTGGCGAGTTGCCGGGCGGTTGCCGGCGTGCGATCGAGGATCAGCCCAATCTCATCGAACGGCGCCGAGAACATGTCATGCAACACGAACGCGACCCGCTCGGCCGGGGAGAGTCGGTCGAGCATAACCAGCACGGCAGCACCGACCGATTCAGCGAGCAGCGACTCGGCCTCCGGATCATCGGGAGCAGCGATCTCCACCGGACGATCGGGAGCGGCGTCGATCGGCTCTTCACGACGGACGGTGCGAGCGCGAAGTTGATCGAGGCAAATGCGGCTGGTGACGGTCGTCAGCCAACCACCGAGATTCTCGATCTCAGCCGCGTTCGCCCGACTTAGCCGCAGCCAGGCTTCCTGCACGGCGTCATCGGCCTCGTGGGCCGATCCGAGCATCCGCCCCGCAATCGCCCGCAGGCGCTCCCGCTCCGCTTCGAACGCCCTGGCCAATCGATCCTGATCCGACATGCGTCACACTTTCTCCGTGCGATTCGTCACCTGAATGACGGCCAATGATGGACCGTCGAAGCAGAGGAGCCCCACGATGAGCAACGGTCTGGCGTCGATTGTATTCCCGGTGAGCGATCTGGAGAAAAGCAAGGCGGTCTTTTCCGCTCTGTTCGGGCAAGACCCGCACACCGATACCCCGTACTACGTCGGGTACAACGTCAACGGTCTCGAAATCGCGTTGAATCCCCACACTGAGGGGCAGGAGTACGGCATCGGCTACTGGAACACGCAGGATATCGAGGCGGAGGTCAAAGCGCTCGTTGCGGCCGGCGCGACGGTCGTCAGCCCGCCCGCCGAGGTCGGCGGCGGTACCACGATCGCGACGGTCGCCGATCCCGACGGCAACATCATCGGCCTGATCACCGGCCCGGAGAGTTAGGTCGGTTGTGGGGAGCGTTGCGTTGTCCCGGCATTGAAATGCCGGGCTGAATCAGCCGAAAGTCCCTCCGGGACTGAGTTTGCAGATTGCTTGAAACGTTGAACGCCATCGCCACCCTGGTCCTGACGGAAACCCGGTGACGATGGCGTTCGTTTTCGATGAGTTCAGTCCCGAAGGGCCTTTTGTCTGACTTAGCCCAACGTTTTGAACGCTGGGACATCCTGACTATTGGCAGTCAGTCCTACCACTCGAACGGGTAATCGATCGTCGGCGATTCACGGTGAAGCTCGCGGCGATCCTCTTTCGGGCGGTTGCGGAACCAGCGGACCATCTCGACCAGTTCATCAGTCGCCCGTTCGTAGACGAGCTTCCCCTTGCGGGCGGTGGCGAGTTCCGGGTTGCCGAACGAGCCCGACGCCGAGTATCCGGAGGTCCACGAGGTGATCGTGGCCGGACCCGCGCCCATCGTCAGATCGACCCACTGCCACTTGGCGGCGTCGGGCGTGATCGTCATGTAATCGGGCAGCCCCGCTTCCAGGCGCTCCATCAGCACGGCCGGCTCGTCCATATGCATGTAGAGCGAGGTTTCCAGTTCACAGGCGTGAGCGCTGCCGCCAGGTCCTGACTCGCGCACCTCTTCGTTCCAGTACTGGGCGATCAGCTGCCACCAGGAGATCGTCAGGCAGAGAGCGTCGGTCTGGAGATTGGTCTGGCGTCCGACCTGCTCGACCAGCGGCGCGTTCGAGCCGTGGCCATTGACCAGCACGATCCGCTTGAAGCCGTGATAGGCGAGCGATTTGGTGATATCGAGCAACGCCTGCACAAAGGTGCTGGGTTGGATCGTGATCGTGCCGGGGAAATCCATGACGTGATTGCAGTAGCCGTAGGTGAATGGGGGCAGCACCAGCATGTCTTCCGGCGATTTCTCGCCGGCGCCGAGGCAGATCGTAGTGGCGGAGCGGACATCGACATCGACCGGCAGGTGGAAGCCGTGCTGCTCGATCGAGCCCACCGGCAGCACGACCACCTTCTTCTGGGCGATCGCCTCGTTGAGTTCCGGCCAGGTCAGCTTTTCGTAGCGGTGCTCGTTGCGAACATCTTCCGGATTGACTTCATTGGTCATCGCAACACCCTCCTGACGGCTGAAACGGATTCGACTACTGCCGCGCGAGTTCGTTCAGCGCGGCCACAACCTGCGCGGCCAGTTCCCCGGCGGCGGTTTCCGCGAACGGCGCGGTGTCCACCTCGTACCCCTTGCGCGGACGCTCCTCGGGGGTCGGGATGTACCCGGCCCAGCCGCCGGTGTACCCCCCGAACCAGGTCGCCGCGAAGGGCGAAGCCCCCTTGATCGCCAGGCCGGTTTCAAAGAACGGTTCGCCCTCGACCCCGGCGAACACCACCGGTCCGATCTGGAACAGGTGGAGTTCGATCTCGGTCTCGGTCTTGCCGAAATACTTCTGTGAACGGAAAAGCGTCATATTGGCCCGCTTGGTGACGAATGTGGCCGATTCGACCTCAGCATCGGGCGCACTGGTCGCTCTCAGTTCATCGAGATGACCCTGCGCGGCCGCGACCCGCCCCTCGGCCTCATCGATCGGCATCTGCTCGTCGAGCGACAGCGTGACCCGGGCCGATCGGGCCTTCACCCGCACCGGTTCTTCGGGGAGCGGCACACCCTTCCAGAGGCCGAGCGGCGCGCCCGATTCCTGCACCCGATCATGCTCGTATCGCACCGGCGGCAGATCGAGCGAGAGGTAAACCCGCGCCGCTTCGCAACCGACTTGACCGCCAACGGCGTGCATCGCCCGGTGATCGTCGGAGAATCCGAGCGGACCAGGTCCGACATCGCCGGTCGCGCCCTGTGCGAAAAGGCAGGGGGCGCCGGTGATCTGCTCGACCACCTTGCGCATTTGCCCCGGCCAGTCGGAGCTGACGAGTTTGTTGCGTGGTCCGAGGAAGGTCGGATGCATGGTGTAGCCGACGATCGAGCCGATTGGCTCACCATCCACGCCGTCGATCCGCACGACCAGCACCTCGGGGTCGATCGGCCCGTTCGGATCGACGCCGGTGACGGTGCGGCCGGTCGGTGAGGTCTCGCGCCGGTTAACCCCGACGTGACTCTCACCCCGGCCCCAGCCGACTCGCGCGGGTCGGAGCGCCAGCATCGCCTCGCGCGCCGCACCGGCGACCCGTGACGGCAGCGATTCGTAGTAGACCTTCAACGCCTCGGTCCCCTGCGAGGTCCAGTTCCAGGCGCTCGGTGGTGGGCCGGCGTGATTGTGCGAGACCGAGCAGCGCACCTGCTCTGGCGCGATGCCGATTTCCTCGGCGACAGCCGCCCGGATGGCATCGCTCTCCTCGCGGGAGACGATGACCAATTCGAGTTCGCAGAAGGCGGCGCGCTCGGCGCCGTCATCGACGACCAGCACCGTCGCCCAAAGCTCCTCGGCGATGCCATCGGGCAGCACGTGGAGTT
>JADLGF010000219.1 GCA_020849415.1 Thermomicrobiales bacterium | reverse complement strand
GGACATCGCCGATGGCGGAGCGAAGCTCCGTTTGGATCGCATCGATTTCTCGCTCGGCCCGATCAGGATCGCTCCGCAGCAACCGCCGGATCGAACCGGCCTGGATCGTCAGCGCCGCCAGCTGGGCTCCGAGCCCATCGTGCAGATCGCGCCGCAATCGCCGCCGTTCCTCTTCGCGGGTAGTTACGAGCCGCTCCCGCGCCTGCTGCAAGTCGCCGGTCACGCGCAGGGCGTAGGCGGCGACCGAGGTTTGCCGAGCGATGCTTTCGAGCACAGCCCGATCCGCGCTCGAAAACCCCTCGCCGGGGCCTCGGGGCGTGACCCGCAGTTCGCCGATCCGCACCCGCTGGTAAACGAGCGGCACCGCCGCCTGTTCCGGTCCGGGTTGACCTGATTCCGCCACGACCTCGAGTCCTGCCCCGGAATTCATGGCGATGGCGACGTGCGGCAGGCGCAGCAGATCGCGCACCGTGCGAGCCACCTCCCCGAGCAAATCGGCCGGCGCTATGGCCAGCTCCAGCCGAACGCCGAGCCGATCGAGGATGTCGTCCGGATCGTCCCGCGAACCGTAGAGCCACCGATTGAGCAGCCGGTGGATGCGATCGCGCAGGGGGTGAATCAGCAGGGCGACGATGGCGGCGACGATAATCGCACTCACCCAGAGACGGGGGTGAGATGGTTCGACTCCTCCAACAAAAAGATTGGCGATGCTGGCGATACCGACATAGGCGATCGCCACCACGCCGACAAGAATGGCGTAAAGCATCGAGCGGTGAATGACGAGATCGATGTCGTAGAGCCGATAGCGGAGAATGGCGACGCCGACCACGATCCCGATCGCGTTCAGGCACAGCCCCCAATAGACAATGTAGAGCCAGAACCAGGACTCCGGCAGTACCTTCACCAGTGTTCCGTTGCTGGCCGATATGTGTACCGCGTATCCGGTGATGACTACCGCCGCCACCCAGGCGATCCAGCGAAGCTGCATTCGCTCGATGCCGGTCGAGCGGCGGAGTCGAAGCGCCATCGAAACGAGCGCAGGAATACCCATGATGAAAATCAGCTCGAAAGGGTTGACGCGCTCGGCGAATCGAGGCAAGAGCTCAGGCCGGTACCACGGATTCGGAATCTCGCCGAACGTTCCGAACTCGAGATACCTGGATCCAAACCCCCACGCCAGGCTGGCAACGATAGCCCCATAGAGCCCGATTACGCGCGCGACCTGCCAGATTTTCCCGGCCAGACGTCCGGTCGGAAAGATCAGCGGAAGCTCGACCAGCAGCAGATAGAGGCAAAAGGGGTAGAGAAAGCCAAACTGCATCACATGGGGCCCGGCTGGCAAACCCCAATGAGGACGGGTGACAGCCAGCACGCCATAGAGATACGGCGTTTGGGCCATGATCGTGACGAAACCGGCGATGAGCACCGTCCATCCCACCCGGTGGTGGGGGTACTGCTGCAGGATCAACACACCGGTCATGGCGGTGCAGAGAAAGAGCGGCCCCCACACAAACATTTCCACGAGCTCAATCGAGAACCCGTCGCGTGCGAGTGCGTACACAATCGCGCCGCTCACGGCAAGCGCGCACGCCACGCTGAGGGCGAGCATGCTCCAGGCAACGATGAGACGGGGATTTCGCTCAGGAATAGTCCGGGCGAGATCGAGCAACGATGGCTCGCTGAGTGATTCAACCGGAACGATATCCGGATGCGTAGTCCGCCCTGGTTCGATCGAAGCGGGTACAGACGCTGCCATGCTGTCGACCACTCCACTAGTGGCGTCATCCGTTCAGGAAGTCACAGTCTCTTCGCGGAGTGTACTCGTGCCGGAATCGTTCCAGAGAGCATCGGCAGAGCGACTTCCCGCAGCCGCTCTGCCGGTGCCAAAGCGGACGTTAGCCCGCAACCTCGAAGACCTGGATCATGCCCATCATGACGTGCGGAACCTCCTGGCCGGGGTCGGCAACGAAGCAGATCGCTGCGTAGAAGCCCGGCTGGAAATCAACATCAATCCAGATCGTGGCGCCGCCGCCGATCACCGGGGTTGCCAGAACCGGGGGCGCATCGCCTAGCGAGAACGCGCCCTCAGCGGAGGGGGTGCCCTGCATCATGCTCATAACGCCGGCGTGCGCTTCATCGTGACTGTAGAGCTTGTCCGTTGCGAAGATGATCGCATGGTGCAACACCACGTGCGTGTTGGTGACCTTGACGATGGCGGGGCCAGCCGGAATCGCACCGTCGATCGTGAATTCATACGCGCCGAATTCGATGGTAGCGGCGCTCTCGATCGCATCGGCCGCATCGGCGGCCAGGTCACCGGTGACCGACATCGGCGCGATGCCAATCGGCGTCGATTCGCTCATTTCATCCGGGCTACCCGCAGTGGCGGCAACCTGGTACTCCCCGGCCGGAAGCAGCACGGCGATCTTAACTGTTTGGCCCGGCATCGCATCGTACACCACCGGAATGTTGGCCTCTGCCCACCAGGCATCGATGACCGGCCTGGCGAAGCTCTCCAGCACCATCTCGGGCGTCGTTCCATCCGGTGGCTCAGCCAGCATGAAAGACACCAGGGAAGCAGTAGCGTTGTTCACAACCAGCAGCACGGGGCCGGCCTCGAACGAATCAGGCGCCTGCACGCCGTCATCGGTAATCGTGATTTCGAGCTCCGGCAAGCCGAGGCTATCGAGCAGTGAGCCACCCACCGGGGTTGAATCCTGGGCGGAGGCGAGACCAAATGGGACGATCGCCGCGCCCGCGGCGGACGCAGCGACCAGGATCACAGTTCTGCGCGATACCTTCGTCATGGTGTTCCTCCCGTCAATCGCACGTGTGCATTGCGCGCTGGAACCGCATCCGGACGACCGATTCGCCCGCAACGACTCCTGCCACCATCGTGCGGTTGCACCATTCCCGGGCGGAAGTGAGCGTTGTCCCGGATTAACCGGGAACCCCCTTCCCGATGGTGCGACTTTGCGACGCGCGGATGGCTCTACTGGCATGGAGACCGGTGGCCCACGACACCGGAGTGGAACGTTCGCCATCGAACGAAGGAGGAACGCCGCCCCACGCCAGGAGGTACGAAACAGGGACGCTCAACGATTCGACCGATTGGCGAAGCGCTCCCGAGTGGCGAAACGCCGGCTTTAACTTCGCCGGTGTGGGCGCATTCCTCGAAACGCTCCGCAACGCCAAGGACCTCACCACGGCCACCTACGCGCACATGCTGGCAAGCCCGACCTCGGGTGAGCCGATTCGGGACCTGGCCGGAGAGGCGATCATCGAGGGCCGGCACGCGGCTTGGCTGGCGGTGCGCACGGGCGAGATCGCGTTGACCGAGCCGGTGGAGCGCATCCTCACCCACGAGGAACTGCAGGCAGAACTGGCGGAGTTGCTGGGCTGAATCCGTCCATACGCCTTTCCCTCGGGTTCAAACCCGAGGCCAGGAACGGAAGCCGCTCCGCGGCTTAAAGAGAAGCGAGTGGCCGATTTGGCCACCCGCTTTCATGTCGTCTTTCCAATGGCCAATTGCCAACGGCCAAGTGCCGACAGCCGCGCTACTTCTTTTTCGGGCGCTCCGTGAAGGTCTTGGCCATGGCCCGGACGCCGGCGATCGAACTGGCGACCGAGATGAGCGGCTTCACCGCTTCTTCGGTGACGAAATCGGTGGTGCCCTTCACCCGCTTCAGGGTGGACGTCAGCTCCTCGATCGCCGGAATCACCCGGTCCTTGATCTGCATGACGAGGAAGATGAGGCCGGCCGTGATCCCGGCCAGCAGGATCGTCACCACCAGCAGGAGCAGGACAATGAAGATGACGGCGATATCGCGCAGCCGTTCCAGCGCCGATTGATCGTCATCGCCGAGCATGTAGAGCCCAAAAATGATCAACCCGAAGATGATCAGCGCCCCAACGACACCGCCGATGATGTACCACTTCGTCCGGCTGGAGGGTGATTCATCCATCCGATTCCCCACTTTCCGTCGCCCGCTCAACCGTCCGGATCGTGCCGCCGCCGAGCACTTCCTCGCCGGCGTAGAAAACGATCGCCTGCCCCGGCGAAGCGATCGGCAATCCCGCGGCCGCGCCGGTGAAGCGGATCGTCGCCGTGCCGCTGCCGGCCGGACCCGGGGTGATGATCGCGTCGTTCAACTGACCCCGATAGCGCACCATCGCCCGGCACGAAACGGCCGTTTCCGGCCAGCGGTCGCTGGTAAACGCAACCCCATCCGCCTCGACTTCCCGGGCCACCGCGCGCTGGCGCGATCCTACCATGAGACGATTCTGCTTCGTATCGATGTCGAGCACATAGAGCGGCTGCGGGCCGGCGATGCCGATCCCCTTGCGCTGCCCGACGGTGTGATGCACGAGCCCCTTGTGCTCGCCAAGCACCGCCCCTGATTCATCGATGATCGCGCCCGGCTTCGTGACATCGGGCCGTCGCTTCGCCACGAAATCGGCGTACGAGCCCCGGCCGACGAAGCAGATCTCCTGGCTCTCTTCCTTTTCCGCCACCGGCAGTCCGAAGCCACGCGCCAGCTGGCGCACCTCGGGTTTGGTCAGCCGGCCGAGCGGGAACTGGATGAAGCTGAGCTGATCCTGATCGAACGTGTGGAGCACGTAGCTCTGATCCTTGTTCCCGTCGATCGCCCGTAGCAGCCGGTAGGGCTCATCGTTACCGCCCTCGATCCGGGCGTAGTGTCCGGTGGCGAGGCAATCGGCGCCGAGCTGACGCGCCCGCGCCACGAGGTGGCGGAACTTGACGTGCCGGTTGCACTCGAGGCAGGGGTTCGGCGTGCGTCCTTCGGCGTACTCGTTGACGAAGCGATCGATCACCGCTTCGCCGAACTCAGCTTCCATATTGATGGCGTAGAAGGGAACCCCAATGATCGCACAGGTGGCGCGGGCATCGTCCATCGCCGGAATGCCGCAGCAGGGATTGGCGGCGTGTTCGGCATCGCCGGGCGAGAAGAGGCGCAGGTTCATGCCGACCACGCGGTAGCCGCGCTCGCGCATGATCAGCGCCGAAACCGCGCTGTCGACCCCGCCGCTCATCGCAACCACGACCGTCTTGCCGGCGCCGTCACGCGGGCCGATCTTCTCCTCGGTCAGCAGCAGCGCCGTCTCCACGGCGGTGGTGATTGGATTGGAAAAGGTAACCGCCATCGAAAAAGGGTCCAAACCTGAACGGAACAACGCCGGTCCTCCAGCGCAACACAAGAGTATAGCAATCCTCCGTAATCACGAGCCGTTACGATAACAACCGAACTGGATGTCCGATTCGGAGATTATGCTAAAATTGGTATATCTGGAGGAGGAAGATGCGCAGACTTTACTACGTGGGCACGAGTTACGATGACTTGGCCGCCTTTCCCCACGAAGTCCAGACCGACGTCTTTCTCTCACTCCAGGTCGCGGTTGAAGGCGGAAAAGCGCCCAATGCAAAACCCCTCAAGGGATTCGGTGGCTCGTCCGTCGTGGAGATCGTTGAATCGTTCGATGGAGATGCGTACCGCGCCGTCTACACCGTTCGATTCAAAGATGCGGTCTACGTACTCCACGCGTTTAAGAAGAAGTCAAAGTCCGGTATTGCCACAACGAAGCGAGACCTGGACTTGATTCGACGTCGACTGAAAGAAGCCGAATCACGTGCAACCTGAGATAAAGGAGGCAATTGACACGATGGATGATCTGCACATTCGAGAGGGTAGCGATAACGTTTTCGCCGACTTCGGGTATCCCGATGCTGAAGACTGGCGCGCCAAAACACGGTTGGTCATGCAGATTTGGACCACCGTAGAAGCACGTGGATTAACCCAGCGTCAGACTGCGGAGATTCTGGGAGTCGATCAACCGAAAGTCTCGCTCCTGATGAACGGGAAGCTTCGAGGTTTCTCCGTCAGCAAGCTGATGGAGTTCCTGAACGCGCTCGATCAGGACGTTGAGATCATCGTGCGTCCGAAAGCAGCCGGCCAGGAACATGGCCGCACCACCGTGCGTCTCGTCGCCGAGGAAGAACCGGCGTACGTGGCTGAGGGGTAGCGATTAGGTCGTTGCTGCCATCGTCACATCGGCGCGGGGGCGGCGGATGAGGCCGAGCATGGCGAGAGCGCCGAGACCGGAGATCGCCGCCAGGAGCCAGAAGACCGGCCGGTAATCACCGAACCAGACGTAGGCGAGGCCGGCGCCGATCGGGGCCAGGCCGCGCGCCCAGGTGATGAAGAACGACATCGTGCCGCTGATCGCTCCGAAGGCCGAGCGGCCGAAGTACTCCACCACCAGCCCCGGACGCATCAGCGTCACCACCCCGCGGCCGGCGCCGAAGATCAGCACCGCGACCAGGATGCCGGCCCGGCCCTCCCATTCGAGCAGGATCACGATCGCCACTACCTGCATGGCGAAGAGCACCGCCGTCAGCGCTGCCTGCGACACCCGCTTGGTCAGGATGGTGGCGGTGATCCGGGCCGCGACCTGCGCCGCGCCGATAAGGCCGGTGGCGGTGGCGGCGAAGGCGGCGCTTTCGCCCCGCTCGATCAGGTAGGGAATCATGTGCACCCCGATCGCGATCGAGGAGATCGTTTCGAGGAAGAAACTGCTCGTGATCCACCAGAAGCTGCGATCGCGCACCGCCTCGCCGAGCTTCATCGATGGCCGCGCGCGCGGTCCCCGCGCGACCACCGCCGGCGCCTCGGCCAAACCATCGACCCGCAGCCCGAGATCCTCGGGACGCCGGCGCAGGATGAGCGCGTGCGGCAGGATCGTCGTCACGCCCAGGATCACCGCCAACCCGAGCAGCGCATCGCGCCAGCCCCAGCGCGTTTCGAACCAGCCGGTGAGCGGCAGGAAGATCGTGCTCGCGAAGCCAGCCAGGATGGTGATGATCAGGATCGCCCGGGCACGATCCCGCTCGAACCAGGCGGTGACGGCGGTGAAGGCCGGCTCGTAGAGGGTGGCCGACATTGCCAGCCCAATCCCGATCCAGATCAGGTAATAGAGCCAGACGTCGCTCACCTGTGACCAGGCGACGATCAACGCCGTGCCGAGGATCGAGCCGGCCGTCATAAGCAGGCGTGGACCGTGCCGGTCGAGCCAGATGCCGACCGCCGGCGCCACCAACCCCATTACGATCAGCCCGGCCGAAAACCCGCCGGTCAGGGTGGAGACGGACCAGCCAAGATCGTCCCGCATCGGCGTGAGCAGCGCGGAAAAGGCGTAGTAGAGGATGCCCCAGGAGACGGTTTCGGTGATCGCAAGCGTACCGGTGATCACCCAGCCGTAGTAGAAACGGGCGAGGAACGGCGGATTCGACTCACCCGGCACGTCACTCCCCTCACCCAAGACCGCGCGGAGCGATCAGCGCCGCGTCAGCGTGATCAGTTGCGGCGTCGAACCGCAACACCCGCCCGGGGAATCATCGCAGCAACCGCCGATGCGCGCGTTGGCCGTTTCGCCCAATTCGATTGTGGAATCGCAACAGGAGCCGCCGTCGCCAAGGTCGGTCGAGCAGACGCCGGTCTCGGGCAGCACCAGCCTGACGTCACGAGCGGCGACCAGATCGCCCGCGATCGCGCAGGCGATCGAGCGCACCTGCTCGTAACCGGTCAGGAGCAGGAAGGTCGGCGCACGCCCGTAGCTCTTCATGCCGGCGATGTAGAAATCGGGATCCGGATGCTTCAGTTCCTCGGCGCCGTGGGGCGGCACCGAGCCGCAACTGTGCAGATTCGGATCGATCATCGGCGCCAGCCGCCGGGGCGCTTCGACGGCCGGATCGAGATCGAGGCGAAGCTCGCGCGCGATCGAGAGATCGGGCCGGAACCCGGCGCAAACAACGATCTCGTCGACCGGCGGCAACGCTTCGGTACGCGATGAGGCGACGATTCCCGCCGGCGTCTCATCGAGTCGGGTGGTTTTGAAGCCGGACACAAGCGTCAGCCGGCCCGCATCGACCAGTTCGCGAACGCGTTGACCGAGTCGACCGCGCGCCGGCAAGCCGTCCGCAGCACCACCGCCAAACGATTGCTCGAGGCGCCGGCCGCTGCGCCGCACCGCCCAGACGATCGAGCCTGTTCCGGTTTCATCGATCAGCGTCGCGAGATCGAGCAGCACGTTGAAGGCGGAGTGACCACTGCCGGCCACCAGCACGCGCTTGCCGGCGTAGCGGGACCGCTCGGCGCCGAGCAGATCCGGAATGCCGTAGGCGATCCGATGCCGCAACGCCATCTCGCCGGGCGCCGGCACGCCCGAACCGCCGAGCGGATTCGGGTGGGTCCAGGTACCGCTGGCGTCGATCACCGCTTTCGCCAGGAGATCGTCCTGCCGGCCGTCGGCGGTCTCGACCGTCACCCGGAAGGGTGCGCCGTTCCGGCCCGGCGTGAGCGACTTGTCAAAGCCATCGCGCGTGACCGCGACCACCCGGTGATCGAGCCGCAGCCGCGGAGCGATGGTCGGGTGCGCCGCCAGGGGCGCGAGATAAGCCGCGATGATGTCGGCACCGGTCGGGTGGGCGTCACCATCCGGGGCGATCCAGCCGGTCGGAGTCAGGAGCCGCACCGCCGCGTCGTCGGTCACGTAGCGCCACGGTGAGAAGAAACGGACGTGCGACCAATCCCGCACATTCGCCGCGATCTCGCTCCCCCGCTCCAGAATCAGCGGTTCCTCACCCTGTTCGAGCAGGTGAGCCGCTGCCGCCAACCCGACCGGCCCCGCGCCGATCACCACCACCGGCCGTTGTCCGTTGCTCATCGTTCGCTCCTCCCCG
>JADLGF010000218.1 GCA_020849415.1 Thermomicrobiales bacterium | reverse complement strand
TGCAGGAAGAGATCGGACTCGATGTGCTGGTGCACGGTGAGTTCGAGCGGAACGACATGGTGCAGTACTTCGGCGAGCAGCTGGATGGCTTCGCCTTCACCCAGAACGGCTGGGTGCAGAGCTACGGCTCCCGCTGCGTCCGTCCGCCGGTGATCTTCGGCGATGTCTCGCGACCGGCGCCGATGACGGTGCGCTGGGCGACCTTTGCGCAGGGCCTGACCGCGAAGCCGGTCAAGGGGATGTTGACCGGTCCGGTCACGATCCTGAACTGGTCGTTCGTGCGGGACGATCAGCCTCGTTCGGAAACCTGCCGGCAGATCGCGCTGGCGATCCGGGATGAGGTGGCCGATCTCGACGCCGCCGGCATTGCCGCGATCCAGATCGATGAACCGGCCCTGCGTGAGGGCCTGCCGTTGCGTCGTAGCGAGTGGGACGCTTATCTGGAGTGGGCGGTCGCCTGTTTCCGGGCGTCCGCGTCCGGCGCGCGGGACGAAACCCAGATTCACACCCACATGTGTTACAGCGATTTCGGTGACATCATCGACGCCATTTCCGCGCTCGATGCCGACGTGATCTCGATCGAGAACGCCCGCTCGGACAACGCGCTGCTCGAAACGTTCCGCTCGCACGGCTACGACAAGGCGATCGGTCCGGGTGTGTTCGATATCCACTCGCCGCGGGTGGCGCCGGTGTGCGAGATGGTCGGGAATGTCGAGGCTTCGCTGGAGGTGCTCGATGCCGGCCAGCTCTGGGTCAATCCCGACTGCGGGTTGAAGACGCGCAAGCCGGACGAGGCGCACGATTCGCTGATTGCGATGGTCGAGGCGGCGCGGCAGGTGCGGGAGCGGATCGCCGCCCATAGCGCGCGATGAGCGACCACTGGCGCGAAGTGGTGCTCACCTGTCCCGAGTGCCGGTTGGCGGTTGTGACGTCGGTCGAAGCCCTGCTGGCCGGGGACGGAGTGATCTGCCCACGCGGTCACGTGCTGCCGGTGGGCGATCTTTCCTGCAGCGGCTTGCGGGAGACGGTCGATGCTCTCGATAGGTTGATCGAGCAGATTGAGAGAACCGGGGCAAGGAACCCACGGCTGAAAGCCGCGGGCTGAAGACGGAAGGGGCTCCGCCCCTCTTGGGTCGGTGGTTGCGAACCCAAGGGCCGGAGCCCCTTCCGCAGACAGCATTGGGTTTTTAACCCACTGGACCGCCAAACGCACGACACCGACAACGCGCACGGTACACTCAACGCGATGTGTTTCGTGTTGCGTGAAAACCGGGGAATGATGAACAGAATTCTGATAACCGGCGGGAAGATCGTCGATGGCACCGGGAATCCCTGGTTCTTCGGCGATCTCCTCATTGAGGACGACCGAATCGCCGCCATCGCGCCCGCGGGGAGCATCGAGCCGCTCTCGGTGGACGAGGTGATCGATGCCAGCGGGCACGCGGTGTCGCCCGGCTTCATCGATATCCAGTCGCACTCGATCGGCGCGTTCATGGCCGATACCCGCTCCCTCTCCAAGATCACGCAGGGTGTAACGACCGAGATCATGGGTGAGGCCTGGACTCCGTCCCCCTTCGGCGGGCGGATCGCCACGCCGATTCCGGCGGGGGCGCGCAGCCGCATCGGTGTGAGCTTCGATGCCTGGCTGGAAGAGGCGCGTGAGTGGAGCCGGTTCGGCGATTGGCTCACCAAGCTGGAGGAGATCGGGGTTTCGGTCAACTTCGGCTCGTACATCGGCGGCTCGACCGTGCGTGAGTACGGCCGCGGCCACGACATGGGGCCGTCCTCCCCCGAAGAGATCGAAACGATGCGCGAGGTCGTCGCGCAGTCGATGGAAGATGGCTCCTTCGGGCTGGCGACGGCACTGATTTACCCGCCCGGCGCCTACGCCGACACCGACGAACTGGTCGCCCTTTGCGAGGTCGTGGCCGATTACCGGGGCGTCCACATCACCCACGTTCGTTCCGAGGAGGCGCGGCTGGTGCCGGCGCTGGAGGAGGCGATCGAGATCGCCCGCCGGAGCGGTGTTTCGACCGAGATCTACCACCTCAAGGCGGCCGGAAAATCGAACTGGGAGAAGATGGCGCCGGCGATCGAAACGATCGAACGCGCCCGCGCCGAGGGGATCGACATCTCGGCCGATATGTACCCCTACGACGCCGGCGGCACCGGCATGCTCACCATGCTGCCGCCGTGGGCCGAGGAGGGCGGGAAGGTTTTCGAGCGGCTGCGCGATCCCGCCGAGCGGGCGAAGATCGCCGAGGCGGTGCGCTCCGCCACCGATCTCGAATCGGTCGACTGGGCGAATTTTGGTAATGTCGCCGGTCCGGAGAACGTGTTGATCGCGGGGCCGTCGCACCCCGATAACCGCAAGTACGCCGGCCGCTGGCTGAGCGATATCGCCGCCGAGCGTGGCACCGACTGGGTCGATGCGGTCATCGACATCCTCGCGACCGAGGGGCACAACGTCTCGGCGATCTACCGGATGATGAGTGAGGAGAACCTCGTCACCCAGTTGCAGCAGCCCTGGATGAAGGTCTCCACCGACGCCGCCGGCCTCGATCCGGAGGTGGCGAAACTGCAAGGCTTCTCCCACCCTCGCGCCTACGGCACCTACACCCGGGTGCTCGGCCACTTCGTGCGCGATCTGAAGGCGCTGCCGTTGGAAGACGCCGTGCGAAAGATGAGCGGCGCGGTCGCGGCCCGGCTCGGGTTGTTCGATCGCGGCGTGCTGCGGCCGGGTCAGCTGGCGGACGTGGTGATCTTCGATCCGGAGACGGTGGCGGATGTCGCCACCTACCTCGATCCGCACCATCTTTCGGTCGGGGTGCGGGATGTTTGGGTGAACGGCGGCCGCGTGCTGCGCGATGGCGCGCACACCAGTGAGAAACCGGGCCGGCGGGTCGATGGACCTGGCCGCGTCAGACAGGCGAGTTGAGCGCATTGAGTACGAACCAGAAGAACGACGCGAATCCGATTCCGGCCGACCTGCGCGAGGCGGCGGGGTTGCTGCTGCCGGGGCACGGTGATCTGGGTACGATCGCCGGTGCGCCAGGGGCAATCCGGGTCGAGACGGCGCAGGGGCCGGCGCGCGTGACGCGTTGGGCGCCTGGCACCACCGAGGCCCGCATCGAGGCGCTGCACGATCTGTTCAAGTTGCGTGAGCGGCCCGGCGCCGGGTTTCTGCCGGTGCCGATCGGTGCGCCGTCGGGCGGAGCGTCGATCGCGCTGCCGGGCGGACATCGCTACGAGGCGCGGGGCTGGCTGCCGGGTGCGCCGGCGACCCGCGATCCGCTGATCCCGGGCCAGCCGCTGCCGAATCCGATTTCCGTCGATCACGTCTCGGCGGCGGCGCGGGCGATCGCGACCTTGCACACCATCAGCGTGCCGGTCGCCCGGAATCGCGCGATTCCGGCGGTGCCGCTGACGACGCTCCACCGCCAGACGGCGATCATCTGTCGCGAGACCAAGGACCGGCTGCTGCCGCTGGTGCAGCAGTTTCCGCCGATGCGGGAGTGGGTGCGCGCCGGCGATCGCATCGTGCCGCTGGCGGCCGATGCCATCGGCGGCCTGTTGGAGAGCGACGAAAAGCGGCTGGTTGTGGCGCACGCCGGCCTCTGGCCGGAGCACATCCTCTTCGTACGCGAACAGGGCACACCGGTTGTCTCCGGACTGGCGGGGTGGGGGAACTCGGTGGTGAGTTCGCCGCTGGTCGATCTCGCCCAACTCGTCTCCCGCACGCGCGGTTGGTCGAATGAGACGATTGAGGCGGTGGTCGAGAATTACCAGGATGTCGCGGCGTTGGCGCCGCTGGAACGGCGGTCGCTGCCGCTGATCGTGGCGCTCGATCTGCTCCGCGAGGCCGCCCGGCTGCTCGATATCTACATGCGGCGCGATGATGGGGTGTTCAAGGCCTCCGAGTACACACTCGCATTCAACGCGTTGGAACGCACGCTCGATGCCCTCGATGCCATTTTGCCGGTCATCGAAGGCTTCGACGCCCCGACCCCGAAGAAGGGCCGCAAGTGGGTGCACCGTCCGAGGCGTGAGGCGTAAGGCGCGGGGCGTGAGGAAGTCGAGGGTTCTCTCTCCTCACGCCGCTCATTCCGGCATCACCGCGTCGAGGGCGGCTTCGAGATCGGCGATCAGATCGTCCGGTTCCTCGAGGCCGACCGAGAGGCGGTTGTGTCCGTAGGTGAGGAACTCGGGCGGGTAGTTTTCGGAGCCGCCGCGCTGGGTGGCGCCGACGTGCACGATCAGCGTTTCATCGTGGCCGAGTGAAACGGCCGAGGTGATGATCCGCAGCTCCTTGACGAACGCATCCTGCATGGCGGGATCGCCGTCGAGCGAGAAGGCCATCATCGCGCCGTAGCCCTTGCCCCGGAACTGCCGCCTGGCGATCACGTGCTGGGGATGCGAGGCGAGTCCCGGGTAGGCGACGTACGCCACACGCGGATCGGACGCGAGGAACGCCGCCACCTTTTCGGCGCCGACCTGATGCTGCCGGAAGCGCAGCGGCAGGGTGACTGAGCCGCGCATGATCTGCCAGGCGTTGAAAGGCGAGATAGAGCCGCCGACATCGACCAGGGCATCGTTCCGCACGCGGTCGATGACGCTTTTCGCTCCGATCACCGCGCCGCCCATAGCGTCACCGTGACCATTGATGTACTTCGTCAGCGAGTGAACGACGATATCGGCGCCATCCTCGATCGGCCGGTAGAAGACCGGCGGCGTATAGG
>JADLGF010000217.1 GCA_020849415.1 Thermomicrobiales bacterium | reverse complement strand
TTCCGCTCCTCGAGGCTCATCATCGGGAAATCGCCGCCCGAACCGGCCGCCAGAATCACGGTATTGCCGTGACGGGCGCCTCGATCGAGCAGCCACTGCAGGTTCGTGTGCAGGGCGGCGAAATCCACCGCCCCGGTTTCATCGAAGGGGGTGACGATCGGGGCCAACACCCCGCGCCAGCGTTCCCGCGCCTGATCGACCGTCAACATCGGTGCCGTTCCTCCCGCCCGTTTCAGTTCGCCACCGGCCAGCCGAAGCCGGCGGTGAGATCGCGCAATTGGTCGAGTTCCTCGCTGGTGAGGGGCAGGGTGGGGAGGCGTGGCGGCCCGACCGGCTTGCCGATCACCGCCATGTGCCCCTTGAGCACGTTGTAGCCACCCGATCGCCGCCCGACCTTGCCCATGAAGGCGCGCAACGGGTCCTTGACCGAATCGAAGAGGGCCTGCGCCGCGTCGTAATCACCGGCCTGGCAGAGATCCCAAACCTTCAGACCGTGTTCGGGGTGGACGGCGGTGGTCGGATCGATGTAGCCGTGCCCGCCATTCTTCGCGCAACGCACCGGCTGGCTGGCGTTATCGATGATGTTGAAGTGATCGGCGAACTCGGTCATGGCGTCGTAATCGTGATCGGGCGGCACCACCCACTTGATCGCGACCACATTCTCCGCGTCCCGAAGGCGGTTCATGCACTCGACCGTCAACGGCGGCGGTCCGAACCAGAAGGTGTTGTAGATCATGATGCCGATACCGATTCGATTGGAGATATCGCTGAAAAAGCGGACCATGTCGTCCTGGTTCGGACTGTGGAAGATCGGCAGATCGATCTGGAGTCCGATCGCGCCGAGCGCTTCGGCTCGCTTGGCGTCCTCGATCGTGTGCAGCGTGTTCTTCGGCTTCAGCGCGCAGATGACGGCCGCGTTCGAGCCGGCGTTGTCGACGACCGTCTTCAGCAGATCGGGCCACTCGTCGTCGCCGAGATCGGGCCCTTCACCCATGGCGGCCGCGACCTTGATCGGCGCGCGATCGGCGGTCAGGCCGCGTTCGACCCACCATTGGGTCAACTCCGCCATCACCCCGAGATCGAGCGAGTAGTCGTCCTTCATCGGGGTGGGGAGGGTCGCGATCGGTCCCCGGATCAATTGTCTCGAGCGTTCCCGCGTCACGGTCTATCCTTTCGCTCTATCGAACCCGGGTTGATCGGCGCCGAAACAGGCGCGCGAGATTTCGGCGGCGGCATCGCGCACCGCCGCGGAGAAGGTCGTTTCCCAATTCGCCGGCAGATTGGCGGAGGGACCGGTGACGCTGATCGCCGCCCGGGCGTAGCCGAGCCGGTCGATCAACGGCGCGGCGGCGCAACTGACATCGAGCCGCACCTCGCCGCGATCGATCGCGAACCGCTCCTGGCGAATTTCTTCGAGGGAATCGAGGAGTTTGGCGCGATCGGTGATCGTGTTCGGGGTCATCGCCTCGAACGGCAGCAGATCGAGCAGTTGCGTCCGCTCAGCCTCCGGCATGAAGGCGAGCATCGATTTACCGAGCGAGGTGGCGTGGATCGGCAGCGTCCAGCCCGGCGGCACCGAAACCGCCATCGCGTGGGGCGGGGTTTGGCAATCGAGGTAGAGCACGCGGCCGTTGCTGATCACGGCGAGATTGACGGTGTGTCCGAGTTGACGGGAGAGCTGCTCCAGGTAGGGGCGCACGAGTTGCACGAGGCGCGAATCGCTGCCGAGTGCGTTGGCCAGCACCACGATCTTCCAGCCGAGCCGGTAGAGGCCATCTGACTGTTGCTCGACGAATTCGCGGCTGGTCAGACTGGCCAGCAGGCGGTGAGTGGTACTTTCGGGAAGATCGATCCGGGTCGCGATGTCCTTCAGGCGCATGCCGGATTCGGTGCGTCCGAGGAGTTCGAGCAGATCGAGCGCGTTGGTGACAGCGTTGGTCGGTGACTTCATCGTGCCCTTCGCAAGCATTGGAAATGGAATTCTGATTCCATTCTAACCCAGCAGCTCGGTTTGTCAATCAACCGGGCCGGCACGAACCGTGCACTGCGCAGGATAGGGCGACGTACTATAGAAGCAGCGTTTCCGCGGCCGGTGTCGTGGATGATCGGAATCACCAAAGTCTGGAGGCGCCCCGCATGACGGATGGACAATCGATCGGCTCACTCTTCAAGGCGTACGACGTGCGCGGGGTTTACCCGGACGAACTGACGCCCGATATCGCCTACCGGATCGGCCGGGCGATCGTTGCCTACCTCGACGTCGATGCGGTGGCGGTCGGTCGCGACATGCGCGTTTCGGGCGATCTGCTCGCGACGGCGCTGATCGACGGCATCCGCGATCAGGGGGCCGATGTCGCCGATGTCGGATTGGTGAGCACGGACGGGCTCTACTTCGCGGTCGGGAAGTTCGGCTACCCGGCCGGGGTGATGATCACCGCCTCGCACAATCCGGCCGAGTACAACGGCTTCAAGATCTGCCGGGAGGAAGCGCGGGCGCTTTCGTTCGAGGCCGGTATCTCGCAGATTCGCGATCTGGTCATTGCCGACGAGTTCGGTGAGACGGCGGAGAAGCGGGGCGATCTCACCGAGCGGAACGTGCTCGATGCCTACGCTGATCACGTGCTGTCGCTGATCGATCTCTCCAAGATCCGGCCGCTGAAGATCGCGGTCGATGCCGGCAACGGTATGGCTGGCCTGACCGCCCCGACCGTCTTCTCCCGCCTGCCGATCGAGGTCGTACCGCTCTTCTTCGAACTCGATGGCTCGTTCCCGAACCACCCGGCCAATCCGATTGAGCCGGAGAACATCGTCGATCTGCAGCGGGCGGTCGTGGAGAACGGCTGCGATTTCGGGGTCGCCTTCGATGGCGATGCCGACCGCATGTTCCTGATCGACGAACACGGCGCCTTCATCGGCGGCGACATGACGACCCTGATGGTGGCGGTCTCCACGCTGAAGAAGCACCCGGGCGCGACGATTTGCTACAACCTGATCTGCTCCCGCTCCGTGCCGGAAACCATCTCCAGGCTCGGCGGTCGGGCGGTGCGAACCCCGGTCGGACACTCGCTGATCAAGGCGATCATGCGCGAGGAAGACGCCATTTTTGGCGGCGAGCATTCGGGTCACTTCTATTTCCGCGACAACTGGTACGCCGATTCGGGCATGATCGCGATGCTGACCGTGCTCGAACTCGTTTCCGAAGCGGGCAAGCCGCTGAGCGAGGTGCTGGCGC
>JADLGF010000216.1 GCA_020849415.1 Thermomicrobiales bacterium | reverse complement strand
CGAGGGAGATGCAGGGATCGTCGTCGGTGTCGAGAAGTCCACCGTTGTCGTCGTTGCCGGAATCACCGGTGTTGTTGCAGCCATCACCGAGGGAGATGCAGGGATCGACGTCGGCGTCGATGAGACCACCGTTGTCGTCGTTCCCGGAATCACCGGTGTTGTTGCAACCGTCGCCGAGGGAGATGCAGGGATCGACGTCGGTGTCGATGAGACCACCGTTGTCGTCGTTCCCGGAATCACCAGTGTTGTTACAACCGTCGCCCAGGGAAATGCAGGGATCGATGTTGCCATCGATGAGCCCGCCATTACCTTCATCCCCGGTACCGCCGGTGTTATTGCAACCGTCGCCGAGCGTGATGCACGGATCGACATCGAGGTCGATCTCGCCATCGTTGGAGCCGTTCCCGTCGCTCGTGCATCCGAGGATACAGAGATCGAGATCGAGGTCCAGGAGCTCATCATCCTGCGATCCCGCATCGTTGGTGCATCCGAGGATGCACAGATCGAGATCGAGGTCGACCAGCGTTTCGTCGCTCGTGGTTTCTACGGTGGTCGCGGAATCGGTCGCCGCCTCACCGGTCGAGTCGTCGGACGTGGTCGAGTCCGCGACATCGTCAACGGCCGTAACCGGCTCATCGACCTGAACGGCGGAGCCGTCGCTCGCCGAATCGCTGTCCGGTGCGCTGTCGACCGGCTGGTCAGCAACGTCGTCGTTGTTCGCCGTATCGGCGGGTGGCGCTTCGTCCGCGACCGGTTCGTTCGCCGAAGCATCGGCGTCGGACGATTCGTCGAGCGCGACCGTATCGGTTTCCGCGGTCGGGGCGTCGGCCACCGGCTCGGACTCGACGACTGGTTCGGTGGAGACGACGGCGTCAACCACCGCCGTGACTGGCTCGACCACGACCTCGATGGTCGTCCCGAGCAACGTCCCTTCGGACGGTTCGGTGGAATCGGCGTCCTCGGCGACGGCCAGGGAAGCGCCCGCGAGCAGGATCATGCTCAGCCCCAGAATCAGGGCGCGGAGCCACTGTTTGGTAGACATTGCTTTTTCGTCCTCATGTTGGGAAAGGCAGAAGTTGATGCCTTTCCACGGCGGTTTCCGTTCGTAGATTCCGTGGGTGTCGCCGCGCAGGGCGGGTCAAACCACGGTGAACGGAGTTACGCCGGGGGGACGATGATCAGTTGCGCAAGGCTGGCAGGAATTCGATCGCTGATGTACGCCCAGGATCGTTTGACGAGGATCGACAGGAGCGCCAGCATCGCCAGGCAGGCGATGAGGCCGGGGGCATCGGGAGCAGCGGAGCCGCCGCCCGAACTGCCGCCTGAAATCGGCGCGAACGGAGCGGCGACCGGGGAAACCGGAGCTGCCGGCTGTCCGTTCGCCGGAGTGATCGGAGCGGTGTTGGCCGGCTCGAACTGCTTGAGGAACCCCTGATCGAACTTTGCGATCTCGATCGGGCTGAGTGGTGATTGGGCCGTCAGGCCGCCAGCGCCGTTGCAGATTGCCGCGATCACGATCACGGAACCTGGTGCGCACGGATCGTTCGCGACCGGGACACCCTGATGCCCGGTGTTGGCCGGAGCTTCCGGAATGACGACCGGCGTGACCGGATCGACGATCGGGGTAACGGGATCGATGATCGGAATGATCGGGGTGACCGGATCAACGATCGGAATCACGGGATCGATGATCGGGATAATCGGGTCCACCGGCTCGATGATCGGCAGGACGGGATCGACGATCGGGGTAACTGGTTCGACCACCACCGGAACGATCGGATCGACGGTGGGAAGCACTGGATCCACGATCGGCAGCACCGGGTCGATGATCGGGATGATGGGATCGACGATCACCGGGACAACCGGATCGATGATCGGGATGATCGGGTCAATGATCGGAAGCACGGGCTCAACGATCACGGGAACGATCGGGTCCACGATCGGCAGAACCGGGTCGACGATCGGAAGAACTGGTTCAACGATGACCGGAATGATCGGATCCACAATCGGCACAACCGGATCAACGATCGGCACGATTGGGTCGATTATCGGGATAACGGGGTCGATCACCACCGGTAGCACCGGGGTCACAACATCGACCACCGGGTCGACGATCGCGGGCGCGACCGGGACGATCTCATCGAGCATCGGTTCGATGACGACCGCGACCGGCTGAACGATCTCTTCGACGATCGGGGCGAGCGGCTCGACCACTTCGGCCACGACCGGTTCCACGATCTCAATGACCGGTTCGACAATCGTGACAACCGGCGCGACAACTTCGGCAACCGGTTCGAACGTGGCATCTACCAATTCCGCGGCCGGAGCCATGGTGTCGGCCAGGATCGGCGCCAGCGGCTCGATCACCGGCGCCGCCACGTCACCGATCAACTGATTGGTGATCGGCTCGATGAGGCCTGCTGCCAGCGGCCCGACCTCGACAACCGTTTCTTCCAATGCCAGTGTTTCGACGACTGAGAGCACCGGCTCCACGACCTGCTCGACCACAGGGGCGGCGGTTTCGCCGACGACTGGCGCCACGACGTCATCGATCACCGGCGCCACGACATCCGAGACGACCGGTTCGACGACGCTTTCCGCGATCGGTTGCACGACATCGGTAAGAACCGGCTCAACTACGTCGGTAACGACCGGCTGCGTGACATTCGAGACCACCGGTTCAACAACGTCAGGAATCACCGGCTCCGTTACGTCGGTGACGACCGGCTCAACCACATCGGCAACAACCGGATCCACAACGTCGGTGACCACCGGCGCGACCACTTCGGCGACGACGGGTTCAACGGCGTCGGAGACCACCGGCTGAACGACTTCTGAGACGACCGGCGCCACCACGTCGGCGGCGACCGGTTCAGTGACCTGGGAAACAACGGGTGCGACCACATCCGTCACGACCGGCGCCGGCTCGACCACGTCCGCCACGACGGGTTGAACGATTTCGGTGACAACTGGTTGGACGGTTTCGGAAACAGTGGGTTCAACGGCGTCGTTGACCACCGGTTCCACGACAGTTTCCACCACGGTTTCGACGATCGGGAGCAGGGGCAGGCCGGAGCGACCTTCTCGCGCGGTCGCAATCGGAGCGGAGAGCGCGAGGAGGAGGAACACACCAACGGCGATTGCTGCAGATTTTGTCAGCGTTCGCATGGGTCACTCCGCCCGGACGTGGTCCACGAGTTCGATCCTTGCGTTCCGTACCGGCCAGGTGCAACTTCTTCACCGGCCTTCGACAGAATCTTGGGTTGGCGCCCGGTTTGGCCTACGGCGACCCGGACCACCAATACGAACAGTCGTGTACTAAATCGAGATTACACACTCGAAGTGTTCAATGGAATAGCGTAATGGTCGCATCTGCGGCAAACGATGGGCCTGTTCCGATCGGGTGAACCCGGTCACGGCCGCTGGCATGACAACGGGTGGTTACTTTCGGGCCCACGCATTCGGGCCGGTGTGCCATGGAGGCAGATTCGGGCGCGCTCGGCTAAGATCGGGCCTGCAGCTATTGGAACGACGGGCGGGTGGAGCCGAGCGTTCCCTTTTATCGAACGGAGTCTGAATTGGCGCAGGTGGATCGTTTCGAGGCGGGTGGATACCGCTACATCAAGGGTGTATTTCAGTATTCCGCCGGCGTGGCGGCGGAGCCGGGGTTCGTGATCGAACGGGCGCTGCTGAGCGAGCCGATCCCGCTGGCGGACGGGTTCGAACTCATCGAGCGCCACATCACGGCGCTCGGCCGGCCGATGACGGCGTTCGCCGCCTGCGAACTGCGTTCACCGGAGCCCTTTTCGGAAAGCGGGTTCGTCGAATTCAACCGGCTCTACGTGCAGACGCTCGATCGCTGGGGGCTCTATCGGGACGGTGACAACCCGGTCGCGCGGACGAACGTCTGCCCCGAGCTCGACAAGCCAGCCGCGCCCTCGCTCCACGCCTTTTCCTACACGCTCCCGGCCGATGGTATGGAGGGCGGGTTCATCGTGGCCGGCAGCGGTGAAACGCAGGAAGGGCAGGGGGATTACCGCAACACGATCGTCCGCCTCGGCGACACCAGCCCGGAGGCCATGCGCGAGAAGACGCGGTTCGTGGTCGATGTCATGCAGGCCCGGCTGGAGGCGCTCGGCTTCGTCTGGCGCGATGTCACCCGCACCAACGTCTACACCGTGCACGATATCGGCGCCTTCGCGGTGAGCGAACTTGTGGAGCGAGGCGCCGCCCGTCGCGGTTTCACCTTGCTCCACAGTCGCCCGCCGGTGGTCGATATCGAATTCGAAATGGATCTGGGCGGCGCCCGTCGTGAAATCGTGCTCTGATCTGACTCAGGCGGAGGCTTCGGCCGCGGAAACGATGGTGGCGATGTCGAGCTTCTTCATCTCGAGCATCGCCGCCATCGCGCGGCTGGCGCGTCCGGGATCGGGGTCGCTCAGCAACGCGTGGAGTACGGGCGGCACGATCTGCCACCAGAGTCCGAAGCGATCCTTGCACCAGCCGCACTGGCTCTCCTCGCCACCCTCGCCGGTGATCTTGTTCCAATAGAAGTCGATCTCCTCCTGGGTCTCGGCCCGGATTTCGAACGACACCGCTTCGTTGAACTTGAAGATCGGCCCGCCGTTGATGGCGGAGAACTCCATGCCGGCCATCCGAAACTTTATCCCGAGCAGCGTTCCCGCCGGCGCGTGGCCACCCTCCGGCCAATAACTGCGCTCCAGCACCTCGCAGTCGTCGAACAATTCCGCGTAGAACGCGACGGCTTCTTCCATATTGTTGTCGAACCAGAGCGACGGGGTGATTTTCTGGGACATGATCATATGCTCCTGTTCCGGGCCCGATTGACCATGCCTGCGCTGGCCGGCCGTCTCGGCCCCCTTCGCTGAATAGTCGCGCGGCGAGCACCCGATTCGACAACGCACAGCTTCGTGCTACAGTGCATTCGTTGATTAACTAACGAAGAATGGGCGGTCGAATTGGTAGTCGATGGTCGATACTCCCGGCCGATTCTGGAAAGCGCCGGGCCTTGATCAAGCGGTTGTGGGGACGCGATGTCGTTGGCTGGGTCGTGTACGACTTCGCCACCGTCCTCTTTTCGATCACCGTCATGTCTCTCTACTTTCCGCTCTGGGTAGTGGACGAGGCGGGCGGTCGGGATCGCGATTTCGCGCTGGTCAGTTCGATCTCGATGGCGATCGTGCTGGTGTTGGCGCCGTTCGTCGGCGCGCTCAGCGATCGCCTGCCGCGAAGGATGCCGATGCTCATCGGCTTGACGCTCGTGAGCGCGGTCGCCACCGCCCTGCTCGGAAGCGGCGGTCTGAAGCGCGCGTTGGTCCTTTTCGTCATCGCCAACGTGTTCTACCTGCTCGCGATCCTCGTGTACGAGGCGCTGTTGCCCGAAGTCAGCACCGCCGCGAACCGGGGCCGCGTCAGCGGTTGGGGGTTCGCCGCCGGCTTCGGCGGTTCACTGGCCGGGATCCTGATGGGCATGGCGGTGTTGGCGATTCAGGACTCGGGCCATCCGACGATCTTCCTGATCACTGGCGTGTTCTACTTCATCTTCGCCGTTCCCTGTTTTCGCTGGGTGCGCGAGAAGCGGCGCGGGTCGGCCGCGAGGATCGATGGCTCGATTGTGCGCGACACCCTGCGCGAGGTGCGCGCCTCGATCCACGATTCCCGGCAGGCGCCCGGTTTCGGGCGGTTCCTGATTGGTCGGTTCTTCTACGCCGATGCCATCAATACCGCCGTCATTTTCATGGGGATTTACGCCACCGAAGAGGTGGGGATGAGCGACCTGCAAGTGCAGTTGGTGCTGCTCGTCGGGATCATTATCGGCCCACTCGGCGCACTCTGGAGCGGTTCTCGGAGCGATCGCAATGGACCGAAGCGCACCTTGAACGTGATGCTGGTCGTCTGGGCAGCGGCGTTGACCGCCACCGCGCTGGTGCCGCTCCTGGATCTCCCGATCTGGCTCTTCTGGATCGTCGCACCGTTGATCGGTATCGGCCTCGGTGGCACTTCGACCGCCGAGCGCGCCTGGCTGATGCGCCTGATCCCGCCGACACAGGTCGGCCGGTTCCTTGGCCTGAATGCGATGATCGGGCGCTTCTCCGCCATCGTCAGCCCGTTGCTCTGGGTCCTGGTAGCCGATTTGCTCGGTCTCGGTCGACCCGTGGCCGTGCTTTCGCTGATCGTGATGCTGGTCATCGCGCGGATTGTGCTCGATCGGCTGGACGATGACCACCGCGTTTGGCCGGTCGAGCGGATCGAAGGGGACGTTGCTCAGGCCTGAGCCGCGGTTTCCGCCGGTTCCGCTTCGGCGGGCGGCACCATCTCACCGTGCTCGCCCGCTCCGGCGATGGCGGCTTCGAGCGCCGAGTCGAGATCGCGGCCATCGACCAATCCGAGCGCCGGCAGGTCATCCAGCGAGTTCAGGGCGAAAAGCCTCAGAAACTCGACCGTGGTGCCGTACTCGATCGGCGCGCCGACGGTCGTGCGCCGCCCGAGCGCCTCGACCAGCCCTCGGTTGTGGAGATTGGCGAGCACGCCGGAAGAATCGACCCCGCGCACGGCGTCGATCTCGCCGCGGGTGACGGGCTGCTGGTAGGCGACGATGGCGAGCGTTTCCAGCGCGGCCTGACTGAGCTTTGCCTCGCGGTCGAGCTTGAGCAGACGCCGGATGTACGCGCCCGCCGCCGGATGGCTGCTGACGGTGATCGTATCGGCGTGCCGGTGAAGCGCGACCCCGCGATGCTCGGCCTCGTCGTGCCAAAGGAGCGCCGCCTCGACTCGCTCGACACTGGTGACGGTGACCTCGGCGATCGCCGCAATCGACACGCCCTCTTCGGAAACGAGCGCGAGCGATTCGATGATCGCCGCCAGCTGGGCGTCACCATCCGGACCCGCGAAGGAATCGAGCGGCAACTCCGTCTGGTTTACGTCTTCCCGGTAGGCGGTGGAGAGAATCTTGTCGGTCATCCTGCTTCCTGGGCGTCGGCCGGGACGAGTTCAGTCAGGGCCGGCACGATATCAGCGGTGCGCCAGAGTTCGATCGGTCCGAATGG
>JADLGF010000215.1 GCA_020849415.1 Thermomicrobiales bacterium | reverse complement strand
TGCGACGTTCACCAATGTCAACTCCGCGGCCGATTTCCCGGCCGGCATCACCTTTTCGGTCGAATTCGAGACCGATGAACCAATCAGCCGGGCGGAGCTGCTTTACGCCTCGGACGGCGAGGAATCGATGCGGCTCGTTACTGTCCCGATCACCGACTCGATGGCCCGATCGGTCTCCTATTTTCTCGATTTGCAGGTCTATTACTTCCCGCCCGGGATCGATTTTGTCTTCCAATGGCGGCTGACCGGGGAGAACGGTTTGCGCGCCGAATCGATCCAGGCACGCGCGCCGTGGATCGACGATCGCTTCGCGTGGACCGTCATCCAGACACCCGAGTTGCAGGTGGCGACATACGACGGCAACGCCGCATTCGCGCAGCAGATTCTCGATTCGGCGCAACGGGCGGTCGATCGCATCCAGACCGATCTCGGGGCTGAACTCGATCAACAGGTGCGCATCTGGGCCTACGTCAACACCACCGATTTCTCCGGCACCAAGGCCCCGAACTCCGAGGAGTGGAGCGTGGGGGTCGCCTACCCGTCGCTTAAACTGATCATGGCCGTGCTGCCGACAGGCGACACAACCGAAGTCGGACGGGTGATACCGCACGAAATCTCGCACCAGGTGGTCGCGCAAGCGATCCGAAATCCCTTCAAGCTCCTGCCGACCTGGCTCGATGAGGGGATCGCCGTCGGCTACCAGGAGAACGGCAACAGCCACTTCCCCGGCATGGTGCAGGAGGCCGCCGATCGAGGTGCGCTCTTCTCGGTCCGCGCGCTCAACGCCAGCTTTCCGTACGACGGCAACCAGGCGACGCTCGGCTACGCCCAGAGCTTCAGCATCGTGAACTTCATCCGCGACACGTGGGGTCAGGAAGGGTTGGCGAACCTCGTCGCCACCTACCGCGACGGGGTCAACCATGATCAGGCCGCGCTGCGCGCACTTGGGGTCGATCTCGATGAACTCGATCGCCTCTGGAAGGAATCGCTCGGCTACGAAGGCGATCGCGCGGCAGCCGCGACCGATGACGGCCGCTCCGACAGTTTCTGGGGCAGCTTGCTCGCCAGCGGCGCCCTGATCTGGGTATTGATCGCCCTGCTGGCCGTCGGGGTCGGCATTCGGTCCGTTACCTCCAGCCGCCGCCAACCGGATGAGGACGAGGACTTCGGCGCGTTTCGCGCCACAATCGGCCCGTAGGGGCGTGATAGACTCAAGCACCTAATCACCCGACGCCGGGTGAGCTGTCCACGACCGAGCAGGCAACGCCATGTCCAGCGATCTTCGGGCCAGCATCCTCGATCCCGCCGCGATCGAACGCAAGCTCGCCCTGAACAACTACAACGTCGACCGTTCCCGGGCGCACATCGAGATCATCGATCCCGAAACCTGCCTGAAGTGCGTGCGCCAGCAGTGCATCAATTGCTGCCCGGCTAACTGCTATGCGCCGATGCCGGACGGCCACGTCGTCTTCAGTTACGAGGGCTGCGTTGAGTGCGGCACCTGCCGCATTGTCTGCAACGAGTTTGAGAATGTCCTCTGGAGCTACCCGCGCGGGGGCTTCGGCATTCAGTATCGCTACGGTTGAGCGATGTATTGGACGAAGCGCCACGTGCTGATCTGCACCGCCTCCCACTGCTCCCAGAAGGGCGCGATGGATGTGGCCGGACGGCTGCGGATCGAACTAATTCGCAAGAAACTCGACGCAGAAATCATGGTCAACAACTGCGGCACGATCGATCTCTGCGATATGGGACCGAACGTGGTCGTCTATCCCGATAATGTCATCCTGCGCGGCGTGACGCTCAAGGATCTGCCCGATCTCGTCGCCTACTTGCGTGGCGGTGATCTCCCCGATCGGATGGTGCTCAACGCCGGCAGCCCGGACGAGCAGCAGCGCCGAGCGTTCTACGCCGAGGCGATCAAGCACGACGGTCCGATGCCGGTCGAGGATTTCACTGCCCTCGCCGAGCGCCATGGTTTCGACCAGGCCTGGATCGACGAGCAAGCGCGACGCGGCTTCATCGCCCGCAAGGCCGCCGAAGAGGGCGCTCCGCTGCTCGTGACCGTCACCACCAAGACGCGCACCCGCTACCGGCTGAACGCGCCGATCGAGCAGGCAGGGTAGCGATCGGATGAGCGAGCCGGGCGAACAACGCGAGCAGTCCTCCGGCCGGTCGATACCGGTCATCAGCGAGACCTGGTTCCACGACTACATCCGGAGCCGCGCCTTCCTGATGCGGGTGGTTTTCGCGGTTTCGCTCGTGGTCATCGCCCGCTTCACGAACTCGGGCTTCCTCGGCTGGGGCCTTTTCGCCAGCCTGGCGATTCTGCTCGTTCCGATCCAGCGCGCGCGGTCGTTCGTCTTTGCGTTCGTTCCGTACGCCACCGTCTGGTTCGTGTTCACCTTTCTCCGCTCGTTCGCCGACGAAACGACCTTGGCGGAGACGATCAACCTCAAGGTTTTCCAGTTCGAGCGCTGGCTGTTCAACGGCCAGATTCCGACGATCATGGCCCAGGACCGCTTCTACGATCCCGGCAACCTGCAGATTCACGATTACTTCTTCACGGCTATTCACTGGTCGTATTTTATTGTGCCGCACGCGGTGGCGATTCGGCTTTGGTACAAGCATCCGGAGCGGTTTCGGCAGTATCTTGCGGCCCTCACCGTGCTGCTCGGGTCGGGTTTGCTGATCTATTTCCTGATCCCGACGAACCCGCCCTGGATGGCGCCGGAACCAATCAACAGTCCGGCCGCCGCGCCGGTTTACCGGGTGATGGAGGCGGTGGCGCGCCAAATCGGCGGCGGACTCTACGAGGCGAGCTACAACGTAATCGGCGAATCGAATCCGATCGCCGCCATGCCCTCGATCCACACAGCGGTGACGGTGCTCCTCGTATTCCCGGCCTGGTACGCGGGGCGACGCTGGTTCATCGCGGCCGTCACCTACGCGGTGCTGATGGGGATCACGCTCATCTACACCGGAGAGCACTACTTCGTCGATGTGGTGATGGGCGCCGCTGTCGCGTCATACGGTTGGGCTACGGCCGGCTTCTGGCTGCGCGCCCTCGCCCCGCTCCTGCGCTCCCAAATCGCCGTCCAGGCCCAGGGCTACCCGAATCCGCCTAACCCAAAACCTGCAGAGTAGCCGCACGCAAGCCGTGTAGGCGAGTCCCTTGTGGGCTCCCGCCGGCCTGAAGGGCCGGGAACCTCGTTCTGATTCGGGGCCGTTTCATCGAAAAACAATCAGGGCGGAAGGAGACGGTCGCCTGCGGACGACCGCGGGAGGGCATAAAACCCTCCCCTACACGGGTTCGGCGCCTGATTCCATGACTTGGCGGTTCCAGGCCCCGATTTCGACCAGCGTGTCAAGCGAACGCCGGAACGCGTCGACCTCCGGGATGTCGTTGCGCGTGAGCATCGGCTTGGTCAGGCGAATGTGACCCGCCGAGGCGTCGTACTCGACGCGCGTCCAGCCCGGGATCGAGAAGAAGGGTGCGGATCGCTGCTCGATCTCGGCCTCGATCACCCCGCACAGCGGCGAATCCCTGCAATCGAACTTGATCTCGCGCGGTTCATCGGGCGTTTTCGGAGCGGAGGTCGTCCAGCTCCACGACACCCCGCCGGCCGAATCGATGATCCGGGTGAAAAAGACGCGGCCCGGACCGTCAAGGGCATTCGCCATCCGGCCCTCGGCGATCTGCCCTTGCCAGCGGCCGCGCACCGTCACTTCTTCCGCCTCCAACTCGCCTTCCATCAGGTCGGCCAGCGGTTGCAGGCGGGCGGCCAGATCGGCCTTGCCCTTGCGATTCATGTTGGTCGCCATCCAGGCGGTGAAAAAGATCGCGATGATGGCGATCAAACACATCACCAACCCGGTTGCCAGATATGGATTCACGAATTCGCCCCCAAATCGACGACATCGAACGTCTCACTCGTGAGAATATACGGGACGAATCGGCGTGGGCGTGGGCGCCTCCGATCTTCTGT
>JADLGF010000214.1 GCA_020849415.1 Thermomicrobiales bacterium | reverse complement strand
GCTGAACACCCGGCGGCCGGTGATCCGGCGGGGATGTTTGCGGTGGAGCTCGGTGATGAGTTCATCCGGATGGCGCTGAACCAGGGCGCGCGGGTCGAGGTCGTGCACTCGATGCCGCTCGAAGCGCCGTCGCTCGATGGCGGCGGAGCGGAGAGTCGATCGGAGGCGGCCGCCCGGCTCGATGCGCTCGGTGGGGTCGGCGTGGTGCTGCGCTACTCGAACCTGCCGAACGAATAGCCGGCAGCGCGTATTGGTAGTTTCTCGAACTCGCCGGCCCGGATGCAGACTTGCGTTCGGGCCGGTTTGCGCTATCCTAATGCACATGATATGAGCACTCTTGATACGGATCGGCTCATATAGGCGCCGATCCGCTCGAGAAAGGAGCGCACACCGATGAGCATTTCCCGTTGGGATCCGTGGGGCGATATCGTCTCGCTCCGGGAAGCGATGAATCAGTTATTCGAAGAGAGTTACTCGCGGCCACGCGGCGGTGGCGGCAACGCGCTGGGACTGGCGGTCGACGTCCAGGAAACCGCCGACAGCTACGTGATCCACACGTCCGTTCCCGGCGTGAAGCAGGAGGACGTTTCGATCGCGCTGCTCGGCAGCACCCTGACGATTCGGGGTGAGCGCAAGGAGCAGAAGTGCGACGAGAAGGACGGCCGCTGGTTGATCCGCGAGCGACAGTCGGGCGCGTTCCAGCGCAGCGTCACGCTGCCGGGTTCGGTCAATGCCGATGGCGCCCAGGCCGATTTCGCCGACGGTGTGCTGACGATCACCCTGCCGAAGGCCGAGCGCGACAAGGTTCGCCAGATCACGGTGCGCGGCGCTGAGTCGCCGAACGTGGTCGAAGCGGAATCGTCGACCGAATAGCGGTCGACCGAGAGCCGAAGAACGTGGAGATCGCCCGGGACCGGTTACGGTTCCGGGCGATTCGATACCTGGAGGTAACGCGGCACCGGCTTCAACGGCCGCTGGTAGCGGCGTTTCGGCATGGCGCGAGAAGTCGAAGCGGGCAGGGCGGTTGAGGTGGAACGATCGAGGAGTTGAATCTCCCGGCCGGCGAAGCGCTGCATGGCGTCGATGGCGATCTGCACCCGTCCCCCGGCGAAGACCACCAGCACCATCTCCACACCGGCGTCGGCGGTGATCAGCGGCGGATCGATCAGCCCGGCCAGGGTGAGCTGGCGCGCCAGATCGCCCCGTTCGGGATCGAGCACTTTCGCCTGCGGTCCGAGTCCGCTCCGATGGATGATCGTGAGCACATCGGGCAGCGATTCGCGGGAAATGATGCCGAGAACGGCGTCGTGCAACATGCGGGGAGCACCCTTGCCTCCGTGCCAAATTGGCACACCGAGGCAAAGATACCAGAACCACGCGAACGTATGCGATCGTGATGGCCGTTTGGATGATTGTGTTTGTGCGCCGGATGCCCTATGGCTGGAAGCCATAGGCTAGAGACGGAAGGGGCTCCGCCCCTTAAGATGTGCGACACAGCCAACCCCAAGGGGCGGAGCCCCTTCCGTCTCTAGCCTTGGGTTTCGAACCCAAGGGCGGCGCCGCGCTTCAAATCAAGTTCGTTTCACCACCGCCTTGAGGCGCTGGGTGACCGAGCGGTTGCGGGTCGAGCCGTTGGTGGTTTCCGGTTCGGTGTCCGGATGCCGTTCCTCGACGGGCAGGAGGGCGCGGACGCGGCGGCTCATCGGCACGCTGCGCACGACGGTCTGGTCTTCTTCCTGGGTGATGTAGAAGCGAGTGGGTCGCTGCTGCATGTACATCGCCTTTCGGTGGGCCATGCGGCCCACAACGCCCCGGTTCGTATCCGGGGCGGGCGATGCGCGGCGACGTTGCTAGCGGTCGCGCTCGGCACGAACCCCGGTGAATCGGGAACTCGACATGGGTTGTTGCTGGCTACTACTGCCTGCGTCCAAAGCCGATCCATTCACGGAGTCGAATGCCATTGGAGAACCGCCAGTTGCGGGCGGAGTGGACACGCTCCAACGACACGCCGGTGCCCGAAACGATGTTTCGAACCTCGCCATGATACCACGCTGCAGTCTGCCATCGAACCGGTGGCACCGGTGACAATCAGGCGGAAATAGTTCGCGGAACCGCGTATAATGAGGGCACGGCGAGGGTCGGGGATAGTGGTTGTCCCCGGCTTTTCCTTATCTTCCGGTGTACAGAACGGTGCTCCGCTCCAACGCGGAGCCTCCGATGGCGTGCAACTGCCGTGCTCTACGTGGAGCAGCTGCCGTACCCGGAGATGCTAGGAGTAATTGAGCGATGGCTACCGATCAGCGGTTGACCCCGGCTGGCAAGATCAAGCTCGAAGCCGATCTCGCGGTGTTGCGGGATGTGCGGCTCCCCGAGCTGACCGAGCGAATTCAGACGTCCAATGAAGAAGGCGATGTCTCGGACAACAGTGAATACGAAGAACTCAAGGATGAAATGATGCGGGTCGAGGCCCGGATCGCCGAAATCGAATACAACCTGTTGCACGCCACCATCGTCGAAAAAGATGCGCATGAGGGCCAGGTCGGCTTCGGCTCCACGGTGACGATCAAGGACCAGGACGGCTACGTCGAAACCTGGACCCTCGTCAGCCACCAGGAGCAGGACACGCGCCGCGGCACGATTTCGACCGAATCGCCGGTCGGAATGGCGCTGATGGGCAAGAAGATCGGGGAATCGGCCCAGGTGGAAACGCCGGGCGGAATCATCGTCTACACTGTCGAGCAGGTGGACTGACGCCGACGTTAGCCCCGTCACGTAATCGCGAATTCCGCCGGGCGCGTGGCTAGCGCGCCCGGCGTCTTTTCGTTCCGGAGATCGAACCGCTCAATCAGCGAGGGAACCATGGAGATCGAGCTCTCCGATTTACAGGAACAACGCCGGCTCAAGGCCGAAGAGCTCCGGGAGCAGGGATTCGATCCCTATCCCACCCGGGCGAAGCGCACCCACACCACCGCCGAGGCCCTGGCCGGGTTCGAGCGGGCGGAAGCGGCCGGCTCCGAAACGGGCGGCGAAACGATCACCCTCGCGGGGCGGGTGGTGAGCCGGCGCCACATGGGCAAAACCCTCTTCTCACACATTCGCGACGGTCACGGCGAACTCCAGCTCTACATCCGCAAGGATGAGATCGGGGAAGAGGCCTACAACCGCGCGCTCAAGCTGTTCGATCTCGGTGACTGGGTACAGGCGAGCGGCGAAACCTTCCGGACCAAAACCGGCGAGGTGTCGCTGCGCACGGCTGACCTGACGATCCTCTCCAAGGCCCTGAACGCGCCGCCCGAGAAGTGGCACGGACTCCAGGACAAGGAGATTCGTTACCGGCAGCGCTACGCCGATCTCATCGCCAACGAGGAGGTCCGGCGCGTCTTCGCCACGCGTTCGAAGATCGTGAGCGCGATTCGCCGCTTTTTCGATGGGCTCGACTACATCGAGGTGGAGACGCCTACGCTGCAGCCGCTCTACGGCGGCGCGGCGGCGCGACCCTTCACCACGCATCACAACGCGCTCGATCAGATTTTCTACCTGCGCATCGCCGATGAGCTCTACCTGAAGCGGCTGATCGTCGGCGGCTTCGAGCGGGTCTACGAAATTTGCAAGGACTTCCGGAACGAGGGGGTCGATCGCAATCACTCCCCCGAATTCACGATGCTCGAGTTTTACGAAGCATTCGCCGATTACACGACCATGATGGACCGGGTCGAATCGATGGTCACCTTCGCCGCGCAGGAGGCGCTCGGGAGCACCTCGTTCGTCTGGCAGGGGCACGAAATCGATCTCGCCAACCCGAAGCCGTGGCCACGCATCACGCTGCGCGAGGCGATCCTGGAGTGGTCCGGGGTTGACTACGTGCAGTATCCCGACCAGGAGTCGTTGCAGGCAGCGGCCCGGGCGGCCGGAGCCAAAATCGAGACCGGCACGGTCTGGCCGCGGATCGTCGATGAAATGCTCAAGCAGTTCGTGCGTCCGAACCTGATTCAGCCGACCTTCCTGATCGATTACCCGGTCGAGCTTTCGCCGCTGGCAAAGCGCAAGCCGGACGATCCGACCCACGTCGAGCGCTTCCAGCCCTACATCGGCGGCGGCGAGATCGGCAATTCGTTCACTGAACTCAACGATCCGATGGATCAGCTCGATCGGTTCCTCGAACAGATGAAGGACCGCGACGCCGGCGACGAGGAGGCGATGCCACTCGACACGGACTTCGTCAACGCGCTCATGTACGGCATGCCGCCGACCGGCGGTGTCGGGATCGGCATCGATCGCCTGACGATGCTGCTGACCGATCAGAGCACCATCCGCGACGTCATCCTCTTCCCGGCGATGCGAAATCTGCCGTCGGGAACAGGGCCGCTTTCGTTCGGATTGCCGGACGATGACGACGACGATGCCGGGGAATCGGACGACGAGTAAACTAGCGTCAACAAACGTGCAGAATGTGCGAGGCCGCCGTCTGCCGCGGCTTCATCAGGGAGGCGAACATGTCAGACGGAGCGGAGAGCAAGGGGTCATTTTTCGACAAGGGCCGGATGTACGCGGGCATCTACAAGCTCGGGTTCGATCCTGAATCGGGCAAAGGATTCATGTTGCCGTTCATCGCCACCATCCTGGTCGGCGGCTTCCTGGCGGCGCTGATCTTCTTCTGGCTCTAGACCGAATCACCATACCGACAACTGAAGCCTGATCGCCGGGCCGGACGCCAGCTCCGCCCACCGCGATCAGGTTTCGCTTTTGCAAACGACACTCACCGTTACTGGCATCGCTCAACTCGTGCAGGGGAAGGTTTCATGACTTCCCGCGGTCGCCCGCAGGCGACCGTCTCCTTCCGCCACAAAAACGTATCCGATCGAATTGCCCCGAATCGTAACGAGGTGGCCGGCCCGGAGGGCCGGCGGGAGGGCACAAGACCCTCCCCTACACGTTATGGTGGCGTTCGGTGGTGTTGATCGTACGGCACGTGAATTGAT
>JADLGF010000213.1 GCA_020849415.1 Thermomicrobiales bacterium | reverse complement strand
GACCCGCTGTTGCCCGCGCTCTACGCGGGCGCTGCCGCCACCATTTATCCTTCGTGGTACGAGGGCTTCGGCATACCGGCGTTGGAGGCGATGGCGGCGGGTTCGCCGCTGGTCACAAGTACCGCGCCCTCCCTGGTTGAAATCGCGGGCGGAGTGGCGCGACAGGCGGCGCCGGATGATTTTGACGGACTGGCGGCCGCGCTCGATCAGGCGATCGAGCTGGATCAAACCGCCGAGTCGCGGGACGCTCGCGTGGCGCGCGCCCGCGACTACCTCTGGGATGAACCGGCGGACCGGCTCGCCGGGCTGATCGCACGCACGGTGGGGTGACTGAACGGGATGGCGGAACCGGTTGCCGAAATCGACGAGACGACCACTGAAACGCCGCCCAAATCAGACGGTGCGCTTCGGATTGGGCCGCTCGTCTTCTCCGCCAAGTTCAGCATCATCCTCATCTACGTCCTGATCCTCGGATTCAATTTCCTGCTGTTCGTCGGCGTCGTGCTGGCGGCGCTCTACCGGGCCGGACGACTCTAGCGACAACGGAACGAAAGGGGCGGGCCATGACGGTGACGCACGAGGAGATGACCGTCGTTCGATTCCGCGAGATCGCGGCCAAGGTCGAGGCGTCGGTCTCGAGTTCGATCGTCGGGCAGGCTGAAGTCGTGCGGCAGGTGGTGATCTGCCTGATCGCCGGCGGTCACGGCTTGCTGGAGGGCGCACCCGGACTCGGCAAGACGATGCTGGTGAAAACCTTGGCGCAGGTGCTCGACCTGCGCTTCAGCCGCATCCAGTTCACGCCCGATCTCATGCCGGCCGATATCACCGGCACAAACGTGCTGATGGAGGAGCAGGGCCGGCGGCAGTTCGTGTTTCAGCCAGGACCGATCTTCGCCAACCTCGTGCTCGCCGATGAGATCAACCGCGCTACGCCAAAGACGCAATCAGCGCTGCTCGAGGCGATGCAGGAGGGGAGTTGTACGATCGCGAACGTGATGCACGAACTGCCGCGCCCGTTCTTCGTGCTCGCCACCCAGAATCCGATCGAGATGGAGGGCACGTACCCGCTGCCCGAAGCCCAGCTCGACCGCTTTTTCTTCAAGATGATCGTCGACTACCCGGCCTTCGATGAGTTGCGCGAGATCATCCGACGCTCAACGGCATCGGAAGCGCCCGATGCGAAAGTGGCCGCCACCGGCGCCGAGATCGTGCAGATGGGCAAGATGGCCCGGCAGACGCCGATCGGCTCGCATCTCGTTGATTACGTGGCGCGGCTGATCAACGCCACCCACCCGGAACTGCGGGACGCGCCGGACGTGACGCGCCGCTCGATCCGCTACGGCGTCAGCCCGCGCGGCGCGCAGGCGATCGTGCTCGGCGCGAAGATCACCGCTTTACTCGATGGCCGGCTGAACGTCTCGTTCGACGATATCGAGGCGGTACTCTACCCGGCGCTGCGTCACCGCCTGATGCTGACCTTCGACGCCGAAGCCACCGGCCGCAAACCGGACGACATCATCGCGGAATTGCGCGAATCGGTCCCGCAGTTCGCCTGACGGGTTCCGCGTCCCCGGTTCCGGGTTCCGCGTGAACAGTCAGTGGCCCAACACGCGGACCGAGTTCGAGCGGTCGTGCCAGACCAGTTCGTGGCGGCCGAAGCGGTTGACGAGGTCGGCGGCGCGACGGTGGAGCGGGCGCAGGCCCTCGTTCTTGACCTTCCACTTGCCGGCGATCTGGTTGATGACCAGCAGGCTGTCGCCGCGCACCACCGCGATGGTCTCGGCTTCCTTGCCTGCGCGCAGTTGGAGCAGCTTTTCCAGCCCATGGATAAGGGTCATGTACTCGGCCTGGTTGTTGGTGACCTGGTTGCCGAGGTGGGCGTAATCGAGCTTTTCGAGAAGGAGTTCCTGGCCGCCCTGAACGATGGCGAAGCTGCCGTAGCCGTGGCCGGGATTTCCCAGCGAACCCCCGTCGAAGTAGATTTCGAACTCGATCATCCCGCTCCCGATCAATGAACGGAGGGGAGCTCAGCTCCCCTCCGCGTCAAACATTCTGCTGTCAGTATCGCCGCTAACTGGCGGCGGCGTGGGCCTCCGCGTTTCGCGCCTTCACCTGCTCGACGACCTGATGGGGGGCCGGCTGGTAGTGCGAGAACTCGGCGGTGAAGTTGCCGCGTCCCTGGGTGATGGAGCGAAGATCGGTCGCGTACTTGAGCAGTTCCGCTTCCGGGGCCAGTGCGTCGATTTCGGTCATCCCGTCTCCGGCCGGTTGCATTCCGCTCACCTGGGCGCGCTTGCCGTTCAGATCGCTCATGATGTCGCCGGTGTAGGCGTCGGGCACGATCACTCGCAGGCTCAACACCGGTTCGAGCAGCACCGGGTTCGCCTGGAGCACGCCCTTCTTGAACGCCTCCTTGGCGGCGATGCGGAACGACATTTCGTTCGAATCGACATCGTGGTAGCTGCCATCGGTCAATGTCGCTGAAATGTTGACGACCGGGAAGCCGGCGATCGGGCCGGCCTCCATGGCGTCGTGCACGCCCTTTTCGACCGCCGGGAAGAAGCCTCGCGGCACCGAACCACCGACGACCCGCTCAGTGAACGCGAAGTCCGCATCCGGTAGCGGCGAGAGTTCGAGGAACACGTGGCCGTACTGACCGGCGCCGCCCGATTGCTTCTTGTGCTTGTACTCGGCGGTCGTTTTGCCGCCGATCGTTTCGCGGTACGCGATGTTGGGAAGCCCGAAATCGACGTTGACGTTGTAGCGTCGAGTCATCCGTTCGAGCGCCGTTGCGATGTGCGGTTCACCCAGTCCGGCCAACACCGCGTCGCTGGTGACCGGATCTCGCTCGAGATGGAGTGAGGGGTCCTCCTCGATGATCCGGGAGAGGGCCTGGCCCAGCTTGTCCAGATCGGCCTTCGTTTTCGGCGTCACGATGGCGCGGTAGCTCGGCTCCGGGAAGGCAATCGACGCCAACGGACTGGATTGGGGATCGTCCGAGAGGGTATCGCCGGTTACGGTGTTGCCAAGTTTGTTGACCGCGCCGATGTCGCCGGCGCCAACGGCATCCGTGTTGAGATGCTCCTTGCCGCGCATGTAGAAAAGCTGGCCGAGCCGGCCGGACCGGCCTTGCGTCACATTGGTGGTTGGGGAGTTGGTTTGGGCCGTTCCGCTGATGACGCGGAAGTAGGAGACACGCCCGACGTGCGGATCGGCCAGCGTCTTGAAGACGAACGCGGTGAGCGGGCCGTCTTCCTTGACCTCGATCGCTTCGCCGTCCGCCCGTTCGAACTTCTTGAACGTCGAATCGGGGAAGAAATCGACGATGCCATCGAGCAGCGGTTGCATCCCGCGATTGGCGGTGGCGGCGCCGCAGAGTACCGGCACAACCTCGCCCCGCTCGACGCAATGCTCGAGGGCGACGATCAGTTCATCCGTGCTGATCGCGTCGTCCTCCAGGTAACGCATCATCAGCTCTTCATCGGTTTCGGCGATCGATTCAACGAGCTGCTGGCGGAAGAAATGAACCTGGTCCATCAGGTCATCGGGAATCGGGCCGGTTTCGAAGCCGCCATCGTGATTGTCGTGGAATGAATACGCCTTTTCCGTCAGGAGATCGACGATGCCCTTGAAATCCTTGTCATGTCCGATCGGAAACTGCACCGGTGCGATGGCTTTGCCGAAGGTTTCGCGGAGGGACGCGAGCGCATCGCTGAAATCGGCGTTTTCCCGATCCATCCTGTTCACGAAAACCATGCGCGGAAGATTGTTCGCTTCCGCAAGCTGCCAAACATGTTCAGTACCGACTTCCACGCCGGAGGAGGCATCGACGACGATGATCGCGCCATCGACCACGCGCATGGCCGATACGACTTCGCCACGGAAATCAGCGTAGCCGGGGCAATCGAGCACATTGATCTTGGTATCACGCCACTCCAGGGGAGCGACGGCGAGGGAAACAGAAACGCGGCGGCGGATTTCGTCCGGATCGTAATCGCAGGTGGTGTTGCCATCCTCGATGCGTCCGTGCCGGGTGATCGCTTTGGTATCGAACAGCAACGCCTCGGCCAGCGAGGTTTTACCCGCGCTGCCGTGGCCAAATAAGCCTACGTTGCGGATCCGATCGGCAGGGTACTGTTTCACTGCAACCCTCCAGTTCCGTTCGGGCTCGTTACCGAGCCGGATACCCGGAGCGATTCGGAAGCAGCGAACCGGCGGTTCATCGCCGGTTGCTCCCGGAACGCCGGCCGGGCCACGCGGACGATACACGCCGTTGATTCGGCCGGGGTTGCGGACGCGCGCGCGGCGCTCCCGGCTCTGCGAAGAGCGCCCGGGCGGGCCATTCTGTCTACCCGCATTCGGGAGGCATTCGCACGACGTTAAAGCATTCTATAGAAGCGTCAGATGATCCGACAACCGGGGTCTG
>JADLGF010000212.1 GCA_020849415.1 Thermomicrobiales bacterium | reverse complement strand
CCAGCAGCGGCGCGGCGCTGAGGAGCGACACCGTGCTGATCTGCCACGCGCCCGCCGCCTCGGCCCCTTCCCAGTCGTGGACCATGTCGAACTGGCGTTCCTTGCGGTAGCCCCACCAGCCGGCGAGGCCGGGCCGGGCGCCGAAGTGGCGGCGATTGACGTAGAGACTGCCGACGCTGCCCGGTCCGGCGTTCAGGTACTTGTAGTTGCACCAGAAGGCGAAATCGACCCCATTGGCATCGAAGGTGTGCGGCACGATACCGGCCGAGTGGGCGCAATCGAAACCGATCACGATACCCCGGTCGTGCGCGGCGGCGGTGAGCCGGGCGATATCGAGGAGTTGTCCGGAGCGGTAGAGCACCGATGGCAGCACCGCCAGCGCCACTTCATCGCTCATGGCGGCGATCAGGTCGGTTTCGTCGATCGTGCGACCGTCGCGGCTCTCGACCCGGATCAGATCGAGTTCCGGATCACCGCCGCGCAGCAGGATCTGCGATTGGAGCGCGTAGACATCGGAGGGAAAGTCGAGATCGGTGGCGATGATCTTCCGCCGGTCGCCTTCGGGTTGGTAGAAGGTCGAAACGAGTGTGTGCAGATTGATCGTCGTGCCGCCGGTGACGACCACCTCGTCCGGCGCCGCCCCGACCAACGCCGCCGAGCGCGCGCCGAGTTCCTCGCCGAGGGTGAACCAGGCGGGATCGGCCTGCATCCAGCCGTCGATCCCGAGTTCTTTCCACTGCGCGAGCGCGTTCAGCGTCGCCGCCTCGGCCTCCTTCGAAAGCAGCCCGAGCGAATTGCCGTCAAAGTAGAGCGCATCCCCCGGCTGGTAGAATCGCTCCCGAAACCCGGCCAACGGATCCGCCGCATCGAGTTCCCGCGCCCGTTCCAGGCTCATTGATTCGACCGTCATCCCATCCCCTTCCATCCCTGCATCCTGATGTGCAGATTGTGCACCACCCTTCCACCCGCACAATACAAGGCCCCTCTCCCGCCGCAGCGGGAGAGGGGTTGGAGCAAGGGTTGCTCCGCCTCCTTCTTTACGCTATTGGCGTTGCCTCGCCGGTCAATTCGGCCCGAATCTGCTTCAGCAATTCAATCTCGGCTCGCTGGGCCTCGATAACGGCGCCGGCCAGTTCCTTCAGTTCCGGATGCTCAGCCATCTCCGGTGCGGCTTCCGAAACCACCACCGCCATTTCATGGTGAGTAATCACCTGGTCGACAAAGGCGAGATCACGGTTTTCAGCCGCGCAGAATGCCTGCACCTGCCAGTCGGAGCTCATCTGCTCCTGCATGCCGTGCATCGCCGTTCCAAGTCCCGGCATCTGCATCATGGCCTCCATCGACACGGGCTCGGCCTTTGGGTACCAGGTGTCCCGCCACTGCTGGAGCTGCTCGATTTCATCACCTTGGGTGGCGACAATGCTCTCGGCCATCGCAATCAGGGCCGGGTGGGTGAGTTCGTGGCGGGCGACCTCCGCGAGCGCGATCACGCTCTCGTGGTGCGGAATCATCATGTCGATGTAGAAGAGATCGTAGGGAACGTGGTGCATGGATTGTTCTCCCGCGGTGTGTCCGGAGGATCCGTGATCCGAACCGCGCTGCCCAGGCGCCATCGCGGCGGCCGGAGTCGCCAGGCTCCCGCACCCGCCGCTCGAAGCGGTCGGGGATTGGGCGGTTCCGGCGCGAAGAAGAGCAAACGAAGCGATCACGGCGATCGCCAGGGATGCGGAGAGCATCCACCGGGCCTTCGATGTCATTGCGATTGATTCTCCTGTGGGGCGTTGGCCGAATCCGATCAGTATCCCGATGGAGTACCGATCAATTCAGAAACACCTGCAGGAGCGCACGCCGAATATCGGGAGGATGATCCGGCTCGATCGCGCGCACAGCGGGGAGAATCAACGCGTTCACCTGGTCCGGCGGTGTCGCCAGAAGCGTTGTTGGCAGGATCGGGTGCGAAGAGTCCGGCCGGTGCGGACTCACGTTCATCACCGGGCCGCATTCCGATTCGGGGTCGGTCCGGTCCGCCGGAGCGGTATCGTGGAGGTGCCCGGAATGCGCATCGTGGTGATGCTGGCCGGTTGAATCAGCCCGGGCTGCCGGCGAACCGTGGGCATCGCCGGCCATCGCGCCGTCATGCCCAACCAACGTGAGGGCCAGCAGCAGGGCAATCAATTTGAGGTGTTTCCGAACCACGCCCGCTTCCGCTCCTTCCGGCATCGTTCGGACGGATGATACCCCAGGTGGGTATAGTGTGAACATGCCCCAACAACAACGGGGGCGAGACAGCGAAGGCGCTTGACGGTGTCAGCTTCGCTCGAGGGCTCGTAGATAGCGAGACTGAACGGTTCGCAGCTCGTCGATCAATTCGGGCGGCTGGATGATCTCGAAGTCGTACCCGAGGAGTCCGATGTAGACCACCGTCGCCCGGAGATCGTCGGTGCCGGCTTCGAGTCGGCACCGGTTGGCGCCGAGTGACTCGACGGTGCCGTACGTGGGACCGATCACCGCGGCGACGGCGTCCGCCGGCGCATCGATTTCGATGATCGCCCGTTGCGACCAGCCGGCCCGCGCGACGTTCCGGCTGATGTAAGCGGTGATGTCCTCCTCCGGTAGCGGGCGCTCGGGGTAGCGCCGCCCGACTCCCTCCACCCCCTCGAAGCGATCAACGCGGAAGGTGCGCCAATCCTCCCGGCTTTCGTCCCACGCGAGCAGGTACCAGCGCTGTCCCCAACTGACGAGCCGGTAGGGTTCGAGATAGCGGCGGCTTGCCTCACCGTCATGCCGTTGGTAGCGGACCCGGATCACCTCGCGATCCCGGCAGGCGTTCGCGAGGATCGCCAGCCGCTCGCTTTCGACGGACGTCTGCGCGTCCTCGCCAGGAACGCGGAGCGCAAAGCCCTGCATCGCCTCGAGCCGACGACGGAGCCGCGCCGGCAGTACCGATTGCAGCTTCGTCAGCGCCCGGAGCGCGGCGTCATCGATGCCGGCGATGCCGGACCCGGTCGCCGATTGCAGCCCGACGGCGATGGCGATCGCCTCATCATCCTCGAGTTGCAGCGGCGGCAGATTGGCGCCGGCCCCGAGCCGGTAACCACCGATCCGGCCGCGGGTGGCGATGACCGGGTAGCCGAGTTCGCGCAGCCGCTCGATGTCGTTCCGGATCGAGCGTTCGCTCAATTCGAAGCGCTCGGCCAGTTCGGCGGCGCTGAAGCTGCGTCCCGATTGAAGGAGGGTGAGGAGTTTGAGCAGGCGTTCGGACGTTTTGATCATGCCGAAATCGTACCCTGAAAATAGGAAGCAAATCTGCCGGATAGATAGCCAGAATGGTTCAAGCGACAAACCGGTCGCGGTTATCGGAGGAGTACGAGACCATGACGACGCAGTCAGCCATCACCCCGTTCACGATCCGGATCGCCGATGCGGATCTCGAGGATTTGCAGCGACGTCTCGAGCGGACCCGCGCTCCGCACACCCTGGCCGGCTCAGGCGATACGTACGGCATTTCCGACGATTTCGTGCATGCGCTGGCGAACCGCTGGCGTGACGGCTACGACTGGCGCGCCTGGGAAGCGAAGCTCAACCGCTACCCGCAATTCGTCACCGAAATCAACGGTCACCCGCTCCACTTCTTCCACATTCGCTCGAAGGTCGAATCTGCCACGCCGCTGTTGCTCCTGCACGGCTGGCCGGGCTCGGTGATCGAATTCCTCGGCATGATCGATCCGCTCACCGATCCGGAAGCGCACGGGGGTACGGCGGCCGATGCCTTCCACCTCGTCATCCCGTCATCGCCCGGCTACGGCTTCTCCGGTCCGACCGAATCGCTCGGCTGGACCAGCAAGCGCGTCGCCGAAACCTGCGCCCAACTCATGGCTCGGCTCGGCTACGTTCGCTACGGCGCGCAGGGCGGCGATTTCGGCGCCTTCGTTGGGCCGGAACTCGGCCGGGTCGATGGTGAGCACGTCATCGGCGTGCACCTCAACGCCGCCACCTTCGGCTTCATTCCCTTCGGCGAACTGCCGGAGGAAGAACTCGCCGCTCTGAGTGAGGTCGAGCGGGCGCGCTACGATCGGCTGCAGTGGTGGGAAAACGCGGGATCGGGCTACTTCAAGATGCAATCGACCCGCCCGCAGACGCTCGCCTACGCGCTGGCCGATTCGCCGGTGGGGCTGCTCGCCTGGATCAGCGATATGTTCTCACGGGGTGAGATCGATGCCGACCTGATCCTCACCAACGCCTCGATCTACTGGTTCACGAACACGATCGCCTCGTCGATCCGCTACTACTACGAGGATATGCACGCCGGGGAATGGCCGATGCGATCCGAAACGCCGGTCGGGGTCGCCGCCTTCGCGGACGATGTCTCCATCCGCCGCTACAGCGAGGACCT
>JADLGF010000211.1 GCA_020849415.1 Thermomicrobiales bacterium | reverse complement strand
TTGTGGCGGGACGTATGTTTCTGGACCTCCGCCCGGGAGCGAGGAAAGGAGCCTGATCCGCGATCGACCGCTCGCCGCATCTGTGTCCAGCAGATGCGCCCCGCGGGCGGCCCTTCCCGCTTCGAGCGAACCCGCCGTTTGGCAACACTCCAGGAGGTTCTCACACATGGACAAGGTTCAACGGCATCTGCTCCGGGGCCAGATCAATCGCCGCTCATTCCTTACCGGCGCCGCCGCCGCGGCCGCGGCCATCTCCTTCCCGCGCATGGTTGGCGCGCAATCGGCCCAGACCGGCGTCGATCCCGCCACCTGGACGCCGGAGTACATCAACAGCATCGCTGGCACGGAAACGTACGACACCGCCGCCGAACTCAACGCCATCGTGCCGCTCGATTACTCCGGTCGCCTCACCTACTGGTGGGTCGGCCCGACCGAGGCCTCGGCCCAGATCGACAAGGACATGAACGACGCCTTTTGGGCGGCGTTCTCCGAGTACTACCCGAACATCACCGTCGAAAAGCAGAATCTCGATTACAACACCCTGGCCGATCAGTTCCGCACCGCCGCGCTCGGAAACTCCGGGCCGATGGTGGTGAAGCTGCCGATCCTGAATGGCGTGGAATTCGCCTCCAAGGGGCAGTTCATGGAGTTCGGCCCGGCCGATGTCGGCTACGCGGTCGAGGATTTCTGGCCAGGCGCCATGAAATCGGTCACCTGGGACGGCAAGACCTACGGCGTGCCGACTAACAACGAAACGATGGCGTTGGTCTGGAACGCCGGCATCTTCGAAGAGGCCGGACTCGATCCCGAAACGCCGCCGGCGACCTGGGATCAGCTGGTCGAGTACTCCAAGCAGATTCACGACAGCACCGGCAAGTTCGGCTACGGCCTGGTGGCGCGCACCAACGCCGGCAACACGCCCTTCCGCTTCATGCCGAAGGCGTGGGCCTACGGCGGCGGCGCGCTCGATGAATCGCAGGATGCGCCGACCTACCAGGATATCTACATCAATAACGACGGCACCAAGGCGGCCGTGCAGGCGATGTACAACATGTACGTCCGCGACAAGTCCGTTCCCACCTCGGCCCTGACCAACACGCAGACCGAGAATCAGGATCCGTTCATCGCCAGCCAGCTCGCCATGGTGATCAGCCACCCGAGCGAGTACGCGGTCATGCTCGATCGCGCCAGCAAGGCGACCGGCGCCGACAAGGAAATCGCCGACGGCGTGGTTGCGAACATGCGCTACGGCTACCTGCCGGAAGGTCCCTCGCGCCGCGCGGTGGTTTTCGGCGGTTCGAACGTTTTCCCGGTCAATCCGGACATCGTCGACGGCGGCACCGATCTCGACGCGGTGCGCGCCTTCATCGCCTTCTCGACCGGGCCGGAATGGAGCACCAAGCTCGCCTGGGTCGGATCGAATCCGGGCAACCTGCGCGGCTTCCGCACCGAATGGATGAAGGAGCGGCTCGAGACGATCAAGAACCTCGACGTCACCACGTCAATGCTGCCGTACGGCATCCCGTTCCCGGTGGTGCCGGAATCGAACGACATCATGCTCGGCATCGTGCCGGACATGCTCCAGAACGCGCTCACTGAAACGATGACGGTGGACGAGGCCTGTGAGGATGCGGCCAGCAAGATCGAAGCGCTCTACAGCGGCATGTAGCACGACGTGACACGAGGCGCCGGGCCCGGAGCGCATGCGTCCGGCCCGGCGCCCCGGCCGTTGCGCGAAGAGGGGGCTCCGATGGCAGTTGTTGCCGAGACGGTGGAATCGGGGGAACGGCCGGATGAGCGGCCGAAGGGACGGCCGAAAAACGAGAACCTGTGGCAACGCATACGCCGGCACTGGGCTGACTACGTTTACGTGCTGCCCGCGCTCGGCGTCATGCTGCTCGTTATCGGCTACCCGATCTATTACACCATCAACCTCTCCTTTCACTACACCAGTCCGGCCCTGGCGATGGCGGAAAACGTCTGGATCGGGCTCGACAATTACCGCACGATTCTCAGGAATCCCGATTTTCGGAACGCGACGGAAAACACCTTCGTCTGGACCGTTTTTTCCACGCTTTTCGCATTCGCTACCGGCACGATCGCCGCACTGGTGCTGAACAAGGAGTTTCTGGGCCGCGGGCTCTTACGGGGCGTGCTCCTGATTCCGTATGTGATCAGCGCGGTCGCTGCCTCGTACATCTGGCGCTGGATGCTGCACAGTGACTTCGGCGTTATCGGCGCTGCCACCACCCGGATCGGCATTACCGACGGGCCGATCAACTTTCTCGACAATGTCGATCGGGTGCTGCCAACGCTGATCGTGGTCAACGTCTGGAAAGAGTTTTCCTTCGCGATGATCATGATGCTGGCCGGCTTGCAGACGGTGCCCGATCAGCTCCATCGGGCGGCGATGGTCGATGGCGCCAGCACGTGGCATCGCTTTTGGCATGTCACGGTTCCGCACCTCAAGGGTGTCGGCCTGGTGACGTTGCTCTTGCTGATCGTGACCAACCTCAACTCGTTCACGATTCCGTGGGTGATGACCGGCGGCGGGCCGGCCAATGCGTCGGAAATCTGGATTACCCACATTTACGAGATCGCCTTCACGCGGGTGCGCTTCGGCATCGCGTCGGCGTACTCGGTGATCCTCTTCATCGTCATGATGTCGATGGGCTACTTCTACGTTCGAGCGATGACCCGCGGCGATGATCGGAGGGCTGGCTGATGGCCACGACGGTGAATCGAAGCCAACCGGCGCGCAGGAAGAATGCGAAAAAGCAGCGGGACGCCTGGACCTACCTCGGCTGGATGTTCATGGTGCTGTTGCTGGTCTTCACGATCGTGCCGATGGCGTGGATGATCATTACATCCCTGAAGGGACAGTTCGCCGCGCTGCAGTATCCGCCGCAGTGGTATCCACACGATCCCACGCTCGAGCAGTATCGGTTGCTGCTCTCACCGAGCAGCGAAACCGGCAGGGTTTTCCTCCGGTACATGTTCAACAGCATCTGGGTTTCATCCGCGACGACCCTGGTCGGCGTGGCGGTGGCGGTGCCGGCGGCGTATGCCTTCTCCCGGTTTCGGTTTCCGGGCCGGAAGCTGCTCTTTTACTCGGTGCTGCTGCGGAACATGTTTCCGGCGGTGATCTTCCTGATGCCGCTTTTCCTCATGATGCGCAATTTGCGCCTGGTGGAAACGCACTGGTCGCTGATCATCACCTACCTCACCTTCGGCCTGCCGCTTTCGATCTGGCTGCTGAAAGGCTTCTACGACAACATTCCGCCGCAGCTCGAGCAGGCGGCCCGGATCGATGGCGCATCGCGTTTCAAGGCGTTCCTGCTGATCGTGATGCCGCTTTCGTCGCCGGGCATCATTGCCACGGCGATCTACAGCTTCATCGTGGCGTGGAATGAATACGTTTACGCACTCACCTTCGTGCGCAAGGAAGAAATGCTGACCTTACCGGTCGGCCTGCAGCGCTTCTTCACCGAATATGCGACCAATTGGCCGGGATTGATGGCGGCATCGTTCATCATGAGCGTGCCCGTCGTGGTCATGTTCCTCGTCTTGCAGAAGTACTTCGTCCGGGCTCTCACCGAGGGTGCGGTCAAATCGTAGCGACGCCGCGGGTGCGCGCGGCGCCGGGAAGGGTGTGACATGGCCCAGGTCGAAGTGAGAAATCTCGTCAAGATGTACGGCGATGTGGTGGCCGTCGATAACGTGTCGCTGACGATCAACGACGGCGAGTTCGTGGCGTTGGTTGGTCCCTCCGGCTGCGGCAAAACGACGACACTCAACCTGATCGCCGGCCTGATCGAGATCACCGATGGCGATATCTACATCGGCGACAAGCTGGTGAACGATCTCGATCCGAAGGATCGGGATATCGCCATGGTCTTTCAGAACTATGCGCTCTACCCGAACAAAACGGTGGAAAAGAACCTGGCGTTCCCGCTGCAGATGCGCAAGACGCCGAAGGCCGAGATCGAAAAACGGATCAAGGAAACGGCCAAGGTGCTCGATATCGAGCACCTGC
>JADLGF010000210.1 GCA_020849415.1 Thermomicrobiales bacterium | reverse complement strand
GCCGGGTTCTTGCCACCAAGCTCGAGCTGGAGCTTGGCGCCGGTTTCCGCGACGATCCGCTTCAGTTCCTGACCGACGTCGTTCGAGCCGGTGAACGAGATCGCCGTCACGCGCGGATCGTGGGTCAGCGGGTCGCCGACTTTTCCGGCGCTACCACTGACCAGATTGACCACACCCTTCGGCAGACCGGCATCATGCAGCGCCTCGACGAAGCGCAACGCCGAAAGCGGCGCGTCGCTGGCCGGCTTGAAGACAACCGTGTTCCCGAAGCCAATTGCCGGCGCGATCTTCCAGGCCGGAATCGCGATCGGGAAATTCCAGGGAGTGATGATCGCCACCACCCCGAGCGGCTCCCGCACCGTGTAGAGCAATGTCTGGTTGTTGGCCGAGGGGTAATGCTCGCCGTCGGGCTGCTGAATCTCGCCGGCGACGTACCGGAGAATCTGGACGGCGCGATTCGTCTCGCCGATCCCCTCCTTGAGCGTCTTGCCCTCTTCGCGGGTCAGTTCGCGACCGATGTCGTTCGCGCGTGAGGCGAGAATCTCGGCCGCCTTGAAAAGAATTGCTGCTCGCTGGATTGGCGAGGTTCGCCGCCAACCCGCAAAAGCGGCCTCAGCCGCCCCGAGTGCCGCGTCGACATCCTCCTCGCCCGAAGCAGCGAAAATCCCGACCAGATCATCCCGATCGGCCGGATTCCGATTCTCGAACGTCTCCCCGGAAGCGGCCGGCCGCCACTCCCCATCGATGTAGTTGTTGAAGGTGGTTGCCATGAAGGTATCTCCTGTCCATCGGGATTGCCGGAACCGGCGATCATTCGGGCGGTGTCGCTCGCTCAATGATAGCCGCGCGCTCACATCGGCCCGCACGATCGTAGAATCAACGCAGTTCGGGATTGCGGGCGAAGGGGGATGAGCAATTGAGCACGACGGAAATCGTCATTATTGGCGGCGGCGTGATGGGGACATCGATCGCCTGGCAGTTGGCGCAAAAAGGGGCGAAGGTCACGCTGCTGGAGCGCGATCAGCTCGCCGCTCAAGCCTCGGGAGCGACCGCCGGCGGTGTGCGCCAACTCGGGCGCGATGCGCGCGAGCTCCCGCTCGCCATCGCCAGCATCGCCCGTTGGCAGACCCTTGAGGACGAACTGGAGGCCGATGTCGAATTCCGGCGTGGCGGCCAACTGCTCGTCACCGAGGATCCGGCGCTGATTCCGGAACTCGAACAGCGGGTTGCCGATGAACAAGCGCGCGGTCTCTCGATTCGCCTCGTGCAGGGCGATGATTTCCACGCCATCGCCAAGGGCTTCGCGCCGGGGATCGAGGCGGGCATCACAACCGACAACGACGGCCAGGCGAGCGGCAAGCGGACCACCCGCGCCTTCGGAGCCGCCGCGGAACGGGCCGGCGCGACGATCAAAACCGGCGTCACCGTCACCGGCCTCGTTCAATCGGATGGCCGCGTCACCGGCGTCGAAACTGCCGAGGGCACGATCGCGGCCGATCTCGTCATCCTGGCCGCCGGCGCCTGGAGTCGCCGGCTCGCCGAAACGATCGGCGTCCGACTCCCGCTTTCAACTATGGGTCTGCAGATGATGGCGACCGGGCCCGCCGAGCCGATGCTCGCGCAAACGGTCGGAGCGCTCAATCGGCACCTCAGCCTGAAGCAGACCCCGGATGGCCGCTTCGTGATCGGCGGCGGCTGGCCGGGCGATTTCAATCTCGACACCGCCACCTCGAGCAGCCGGATGTCGAGCATTCGCGGCAGCATCGAGCACGCCTCGGCCGTCTATCCGGTTCTCGGCGCCTTGCCGCTCGATCGGGTGTGGGTCGGAATCGAGGCGCTTTGCTACGACGAGGTGCCGATCATCGGCCCGGTGGCGGGTCTCGACGGCCTGATCATCGCGACCGGCTTCTCCGGCCACGGCTTCGCTCTCAGTCCGATCATCGGCCAACTCGTCAGCGAACTGATCGTTGATGGCGCCCCGAGCATTTCCCTCGACGCCTTCGCCCTCAGCCGCTTCGACGGCCTCCGGGAGAACCTGGAATTCCCCGATCACCAGGCGGGATGACGGCACAAAACGTGCGCCGCTCACCATATCGCTGGCAATTTACGAGTACCATTCCCGAAATTTGCACGATAGGGAGGAGCGTGATGGTTGCCGAGAGAATCGGACCTATTGAACCCGATAGCGATGCCGCTCGACTGGTGCTGAGAGCCGTCGACCACGCGGTGGAACTCACGATCGGTGATCAGGCATTTCGCATCACGTGGATCAATGATACTGGTTCGCCCGCAGGCGACCCTGAGAAGCAACTCGCCGCCATTCACAATCTTGCGAATCTTCTGAAGAACTCGCCGACGTTCGATGCTGAAGGTCTCAAGTCAGAGATTCGCCAATATCGCGATGACGCTTCTGAGGGGAGATTTGGTGACGAGTGAGATTTTTTCTCGACTCCAACTTCGTTATTGATATCATGAATTACCAATCTTCAGCCTTGGATTTCGCCTAACGTTACGCAAGAACGGGGCTCTGCGTCAGCACAATCACCGCGATGGAAGTGCGCCACGGCCTGGTTCGGGAGGGACCAGCAGCACTCGCACGTTTTGATGATTTCTTGCAGGCGACATCCGTATTTGATGTCACGCTTTCGATCGCATTGCGTTGTGGAGACCTACGAGCGCTGCTGGCGAGCCGTGGGAAACAGACTCGCACCCGAACGCTCGACCTTCTGATTGCTTGCACGGCAATTCACCACGGTCTGATTCTCGTGACAGAAGACAAGCTCGGCTTTCGGGACATTCCGGAACTGCTCATTCGACAAATCTCCGAAACAGGTTGAATCTCTGATTGCACGGTTGCGCATCGTCGTTTTGCTCAGCGCCTGGTCTGTTTGAGCGCTGACTTCGCGGCGTGGTAGCCGCTCATGCCGTGAACTCCTCCGCCCGGCGGCGTGGAGGATGAGCAGAGGAAGAGGCGCGGATTCGGGGTTGAGTAGGGGTCACGCCGGATAGCCGGGCGGGTGAAGAGCTGACGGATATTCTGCAGCCCGCCGTTGATGTCGCCGCCGATGTAATTGGCATTGTGTTTCTGCAGGGCGGCCGGCCCCATGGTGGAGCGGGCGAGGATACGATCGCGGAACCCCGGTGCGAAGCGCTCGATCTGCGTCTCGATCCGCTCGGTCATGTCGACCGTCGATCCGTTCGGTACGTGGCAGTAGCCCCAGAGCGTTTCCTGGCCGTCCGGGGCGCGCGTGGGATCGAAACGGCTCGATTGCGCGAGGATCACGTAGGGCCGCTCTGGATGGGAACCGTTCGCGACCGCCTTTTCCGAGGCTTCGATCTCTTCCAACGGACCACCAAGATGGATCGTGCCCGCATCGTGGCACGCCGCCGCCGTCCACGGCACCGGACCATCGAGCGCCCAATCAACCTTGAAAACACCCGGCCCGTATTTGAACCGCTTCAGTTGGCGTTTGTAGGCGCCGGGCAGCGCATCGCCGGCGATAT
>JADLGF010000209.1 GCA_020849415.1 Thermomicrobiales bacterium | reverse complement strand
CGTGCAGCGCTTCGAACTTGCCGAAGCCGGGTGCGATGGCCTGGGTCATGAAGTACTGCTTCACGAGCTCCGGGTGCTCACGCACGGCGGTGTCGAGATCGCAGAAGATCACGCCCTGACCGGCGACCGCGGCGTTGACCTCGGCGTAGATCGTGGCGGCATCGCGCTGGACCTGCACGCCGGCGAAATCGCTCTCGTTGCTCAGGCCACCAGCCTCGGCCGAGGCGAGCACGCCCGCCAGCGAATCGATGCGCGGTAGACCGGCGCCGGCGAACGGCGCCAGCTTTTCGAGCTTGAGCCCGCGCAGGCTGGTCCGGCGCCACTCTTCGTCATTGCGGCCCGGCATCGGCAGCCGTTCGTAGATTTCGAACGCGTTCAGGCGCGCGGCCAGCACCCAATCGGGTTCCTGCTTGGCGCGTGACAGCGCCTCGACACCCTCGCGGGTGAAACCGGCCAAAGTCGCCGGCTCGGTATACGTGGTTCCCATGGTTCCCTCTCGCGAGCCGGTCTAGCCGACCGAGCCTTCCATCTCGAGCTGGATCAACCGGTTGAGCTCGACCGCGTATTCCAGCGGGAGTTCCTTGGCGATCGGCTCGATGAAGCCATTGACGATCATGCTCATCGCCTCGTCTTCGGTGAGACCGCGGCTCTGCAGGTAGAAGATCTGCTCTTCGGCGACCTTGGAAACCGTGGCTTCGTGGCCGATGGAGACGCGCTCTTCCTCGATCTCGATGTAGGGGTACGTGTCGGTGCGGCTGGTTTCATCGAGCAGCAGTGCGTCACAGATGACGTTGCTGCGCACGTTCTCAGCGCCCTTGTGCACCTTCACCAGGCCACGGTAGCTGGAACGGCCGGTGCCCTTGGAGATCGACTTGGAGATGATCTGCGACGAGGTGTTCGGCGCGGCGTGCACCACCTTGCCGCCGGCATCCTGGTGCTGATCGTCGCTGGCGAAGGCGACCGAGAGAATCTCGCCGCGCGCGCCCTCTTCCATCAACCAGACGGCCGGGTACTTCATCGTAAGCTTGGAACCAAGGTTGCCATCGACCCACTCCATGGTGGCGTTCTTGTAGGCAACCGCGCGCTTGGTGACGAGGTTGTAGACGTTCTTCGACCAGTTCTGGATCGTCGTGTAGCGGCAGCGCGCGCCTTCCTGCACGATGATCTCGACCACGGCCGAGTGGAGCGAATCGGTGCTGTAGGTCGGCGCGGTGCAGCCCTCCACGTAGTGGACGTAGCTGTTCGGCGCGCAGATGATCAGCGTCCGCTCGAACTGGCCCATGTTCTCGGCGTTGATCCGGAAGTAGGCCTGCAGCGGCACTTCCACCCGCACCCCTTCGGGCACATAGATGAAGGAGCCACCCGACCAGACCGACGAGTTCAGCGCCGCGAACTTGTTGTCGTTGAACGGAATCACCGTACCGAAGTACTGCTTGACCAGTTCCGGGTGCTCGCGCACGGCCGAATCCATGTCAAGGAAGATGACGCCGAGCTTTTCGAGGTCTTCGCGCAGCGAGTGGTAGACCACTTCGGATTCGTACTGCGCGCCGACACCGGCCAGGAACTTGCGTTCCGCTTCCGGGATGCCGAGCTTCTCAAAGGTGTTCTTGATGTATTCCGGCACCTCGTCCCAGGTTTTGCCCTGCTTCTCGGCCGGCCGGATGTAGTAGTAGATGTTGTCGAAGTCGATCTCGGAGAGATCGCCGCCCCAGGTCGGCATCGGCCGTTCCAGCCAGTGCTCATACGCCTTGAGACGGAAGTCGAGCATCCAGTCGGGCTCGCCCTTCATCTTCGAGATCTGTTCAACTTTTGCGCGATCGAGGCCACGTTCACTCTTGTAAACGTAGTCCTCGGTGTCGTGAAAACCGTACTGGTAATCGCCGACAATCGCCTTCTGCTGTTCAACAACAGACATGTTCGTTCCTCCCGCTGTGCGTTCCGGCCACGCCGGTCGCGACTAGCTGGCGACCTGCTGCGCCCGCAGCATTTCGTAACCGGCCTTCTCGAGCTCGAGGGCCAGTTCCGGTCCGCCGCTCTGGACGATCTTGCCGTTCATCATGATGTGCACGAACTGCGGCTTGATGTGGTTGAGCAGGCGCTGGTAGTGGGTGATGAGCAGGATGCCCATCTCCGGGCTCATGAGCGCGTTGACACCGTCCGACACGACGCGCAGCGCGTCGATATCGAGCCCGGAGTCGGTTTCGTCGAGCACAGCCAGGGTGGGCTCGAGGAGCGCCATCTGCAGGATCTCGGCGCGCTTCTTCTCACCGCCGGAGAAGCCTTCGTTCAGGTAGCGGGTGGCGAAGGTGTCGTCCATCTTCAGGAGCGCCATCTTCTCCTTCATCAGGCGGCGGAAATCGCGCGGGGTGATCTTCTTCACTTCGCCGCCGGTCGCTTCGGCTTCTGCCTCAGCACGCGCGTTACGCACGTTGGTGACCGCCATGCGAAGGAAGTTCGCCATCGAGACACCGGGGATGACCGTCGGGTACTGGAAGGCGAGGAAGATGCCTTTCTGGGCGCGCTCATCCGGCTCCATCTCGAAGATGTCTTCGCCGAAATAGCGAATGCTGCCCTCGGTGACCTCGTACGACGGGTGACCGGCGATGACGTAGCCGAGGGTGCTCTTGCCGGCGCCGTTCGGCCCCATGAGCGCGTGAATCTCGCCCTTGTTGATGGTGAGATTGACGCCCTTGAGGATCTCCTTGTCTTCGATATTGACGTGGAGATTCTCGATCTCGAACATCGGGGTGTTATCGGACATTGCTGCCGCTTTCTCCTCCTGGCGATTCTGCGAGTGCGCATCCATCGCGCCGCGGCCAACTGCACCGCGTTCCGGGTCGCCATAAGCCCGGTGGTATGCCGTGGTGATTACGAAACCTGTTCCGGCTGGTTTGCGCTCTTCGTTCCCGCTCGCTGACCGGCGGCCTGGTGGCTCCGGCACTCGGGGCAGACCCCGGCGAAAACGGTGTGGTGGTTAGCGACCGCGAAGCCGCTCTGCTCTTCCGCCACGTGCCGGGCGATCAACGCCACCGGCACATCTACATCGACCAGAAGGCCGCAGGCCGTGCAATAGACATGATCGTGACGATCGACGCGGGCATCGTAACGGCTCGATTGGTCCGCGAAGCTAAGCTCCTGAACCTCGCCGTGCCGCGCCAGCAGGTGCAACGTCCGGTAGACGGTGCCGTAAGCGACGCGCGGATCGCGCTGTCGCACCCGTTCGAAAATCTCACCGGCCGTGAGGTGCGTTTCCGCCTCCTGCACGATCGAGAGAATCATCGCCCGCTGGTTCGTTTTCCGATAACCCTTGTCTGCGTTCATCCTCACTCGAATCTCGTCTACCGCCCACCAAAGAGAACCAGTTGAGAATGAGTCTCGTTCTCACTCGTCATTGTACACGCTTGGGAGGGTGAGTGTCACTGTGCTGATGTTGTGCTACCCCTCGGACTGAAAGTCCGAGGCTAATCACGGAAGGGGCTCCGCCCCTTTGGGCTGGCGGTGTCGCACCCGAGGGGCGGAGCTCCTTCCGTCCCTAGCCTTGGACTTCGAGTCCAAGGGGAACCACCCGGGGGGCCCCCAGCCAGTGCGCCGCGTTG
>JADLGF010000208.1 GCA_020849415.1 Thermomicrobiales bacterium | reverse complement strand
ATCGGCGGCACCTTCCAGCGCATCCAGTTCACGCCCGATCTGCTGCCGAGCGATGTCACCGGTTCGCTGGTGTTCGATCCGCGCAGTTCGGAGTTCAACTACCGGCCGGGTCCGATCGTGGCCAATGTGGTGCTGGCGGATGAGATCAACCGCGCCGGACCGCGCACCCAGGCGGCGCTGCTCGAGGCGATGGAGGAGCGGCACATCACGGTCGATCGTGAGCGCAAGCCATTGCCGCGCCCCTTCTTCGTGATCGCCACCCAGAACCCGGTCGAAATGGACGGCACCTTCCCGCTGCCGGAAGCGCAACTCGATCGCTTCTTCCTCCGGACCTCGATCGGTTACCCGGACGAAACGGACGAGGTCGCGATGCTGCAACGCTTCCGGACCGGTTCGCCGCTGGAAGAACTCGCGCCGATCACCGGACCCGAAGCCCTGACCGAACTGATCGCCACCGTGCGCGGTGTGTTGATCGGGGAGGCGGTCGAGCGTTACCTGATCGCGCTGGTGCGCGCTACAAGGGAGCACGATCAGATTGCGATGGGAGTCAGCCCGCGCGGATCACTGGCGCTGGCGCGCGCCGCCCAGGCGACCGCCGCCCTCGCCGGCCGCGACTACGTCTTGCCGGACGACGTGCAGGCGATGGCGGTGCCGGTACTGGCGCACCGGATCATGCCGGCCGCCACCTTCGGTCTGCGCGGTCTCTCCAGCGAGGCGCTGATCACCGAAATCGTCGGTACGGTGCCCGCCCCGGTCGAAGCACCGGCCGCAATCTAGATGGCTCCGGCGCTGAAGCAACTGGCCGGTCTGCGCGACCGGCTCACCGCCGACGCCGGCCGCACGCGCCGTCCCGGCGACCGGCGGATCGGCCGCTGGCTCTGGATTGCCGGCGGCGTGGCGCTGCTGGCCGTGATTGTCGATCAGCCGCTCTTGCTCGGACTGGCGCTGCTGCTGGCGCTGGTCACCGGCAGCGCCTGGCTCTGGCAACGTTTTGGACTGAGCGCGCTCCACTACGAACGAACGCTCTCGACCCATCACGCCAGCTTCGGCGAGGCGGTTGAACTCGAAATCACGGTCGAGAATCGCAAGCCGCTGCCGCTGGTTTGGCTCGATGTCCAGGATCAGTTTCCAGATGCGTTGCCGGTGACGGGGATCACGCTCGAAAGCGCCCTGATTCCGAAGCGGGCGATGTTCCGGACCGTCTTCGATGTGCGGCCCTACGAGCGCGTCCGCCGGCACGACACGGTCACAGCGGCTGCCCGGGGCTGGTATCGCTTCGGACCGGTGCTGCTCCAGACCGGCGATCCGCTCGGACTGGTGAAAACGACCGAGGAGTTCGCCGGCAGCGTCGAATTGATCGTCTACCCCGAGGTGCGGCCGCTCGCCAGCTTCGGCCTCCCCGCCGAACTGCCGCTAGGTGAGCAGAAACCGCGCCGGCCGTTGATCGAGGACCCCTTCACGGTCGATGGCATCCGCCCCTATGTGGCGGGCGACCATCCGCGCCAGATCAATTGGCGCGCTTCGGCCCGGACCGGCGATCTGCAATCGAAACGCTACGAGAAACGCACCACGCCGAACGTGCAGATCATGCTCGACGCCAACACCTTCGAGCATTTCTGGGAGGGGCAGGACACCACGCTGCTCGAACGGGCGATCAGCCTGGCGGCATCGGTGGCGGCGCAGGCGCTCGATCGGGGCTATCAGGTGGGGCTGGCGGCGAACGCGCCGATCGCCGGCGCCGGCGCCCATCTGCGGGTCGGAGGCGGGGCGGGTCGCGGGCAACTGGCGCGGATTCTCGATGGACTGGCGCGCCTGGTCGGTGGTACCGGCTCGCGCGTCGAGCGGCTGATCATGGAAGAGATTCGCTCCCTGCCGTGGGGAGCCAGCCTGGTGGTGGTGACGCCGAACGTCACCGAAGGCCTGCAATTGGCGCTGCTGGCCATCTCCAAGCGGGGCGTGCGGCCGGTGCTGCTCGCCTGCGGCCGCCAGCCACCGGTACTCGCGGATGGATTGCGCGGTCGCGTACACGCCTACCACGTGCCGTTGCCGCTGACGGGAGAGGAGGGGAGCGGTGCCTTCGAACCCGCTGCGATCGCCGGCTAGTCTCCTCGCCCCGTTGCTGACCGCGGTGGTCGAAACGGCGGTAGCGGCGCCGTTGCTGGCGCTGCTCGACGCCGTGGCGGATCACAATGGCCTGTCGGATGCGCCGTCGGCGTTCGTGCTCGGAATCATCGGGCTGCTCGGCTACCTGCTCACCCGCTGGCTGCAACGGCGCGAGATCGGCTTGCGCGCGCTGCAGGGGGTGCTGCTTGGCGGTGCGGTGGTGCTGGCCGTGGTCGCGCCGATGGTGCAGGGACTCGGCAGTCTCTGGAATCCCGGTGCGCCGGGGGTCGTGATCCTGGCGTCGGCCGTCGCGGTGGTCGCCTGGTGGCGCGGAATGCAGTACGGCAGCGATCCGGAGCCCTTCGGCGCCGAGCGGCTGAACACGCTGGTCAAGGTCGCCTGGGTGGCGCTGGTGGCACAAGTGCTGCTGGTGACGACGCTCGACGGCGATCGGGGCGACGCGGTGGCGGATGCGCTGCGCATCGCCATGCCGGTGGCGGCGGTTGCCGGCCTGATGCTGCTGGCGATCGGCCAGATCGAGCAGGCGCGGATCAACGCCGCCCGCCGGGGCGGACGCGCGCCAGAGCGCAAGGGCTGGATGCTCTACGCGGCCCTCTTCGCGGTCGCCTTGCTGGTGCTGGCGACCCTGGGCAGCGCGCTCTTCGGCGGCGATGCGACGAGCTGGATTCTGGCGCCGCTCGGCTGGGTGGTCCGGAGCGTCGTCTTTGTACTGACCTGGATTCTGATCGGGGTCGCCTTCGTTTTCTTCATCCTCTTCTACCCGATCTTCTGGCTGCTGAGTCGTCTCCGGGCCGACCCGCAACCACAGGAGGAACAGCAGCAGGGCGAACTCGGCCCGATGCAGCAGATCATCGATGAAGGCGCCGACGGCCTGCCTGAGGCGCTGCAGACTGCAATCGAGATTGGCGCGGTGGTGCTGATTATCGCGGCGGTGCTCGTGGCGCTGGCGTTGACGATGCGCCGGGTCCGCGCGCAGTCGGACGTCGATGTCGCCGATGAAGAGCGGGAGAGCCTCTGGTCGCGCGAGCTGGCGATGTCGCAACTCAAGGGTATTTTCCGGCGCGAACACGGGGACGAACTCGATCGGATCGATCTGCGCCAGCCGCCCCGGTCAGTGCGGGAGGCCTACCGTGCGTTGCAGGCCCTGGCCCGGCGCGACGGCGTGCCGCGCCGCGAAGCGGAAACCCCGGCCGAATTCAGTCGCAGGCTGGCGCGCGCTTGGCCATCGGAAGCGGCGGCCATCACCGATCTCACCCGCCGCTACGAACGGGTCCGGTACGGCGCCGCCCCCGACGAACCGGAACTCACCGCCGCCCGCCAATCCTGGGACGTGATCCTCTCGGGGCGGAACCGGGCACGCCCTGGCACTGAAGTACCAGACTGAGAACGGAAGCCCCTCCAGGGCTATTTGATCGCGCGAACACGGTTGTCGATCGTGGCGGCAAGGTTCGCTGGATCAACGTGCGTCGTAGGGTTAGTTTGACGTCGGGTTAGTCCATTCGCAGATGTGCGAGGAATGGGGCGGTGTGGGTCTGGTAGGCCTCGATTTGGGCGCGGGTTTGTTCCTCGGTCCAATCGAGATACGGGGCGGCAGTTTGGGCGACCCGCTCCGCGATTTCCAGGGCCATGCCGGGGCGGAGGCCAAGCATCGTGCGGCGCATCAGGATGTCTTCGAGGGTCGTCGCCTGTTCGACTGTGATCGCGTACACGATTTCGGCGGCGATGGCACCGCTTTCCTCATCGAACACCTCACCGAGTTCGCGCTCGAAGCTGATCGGACGGACGACCTCCTCGGCCATCGCGCCGTACAGCGTCGCCAGGCGGCGGGCGCTTTTCGCAGGGAGATCGTTGTCCCGCACGAACGAGGCGGTGAAGGCCGACGGCACGATGCCGGCCGCGCCGGGGAGTGGCATGTCGCGGGTGCGGCATTTCTCCTCGTTGCCGAGCGCTTCGCAAATGTCGTCGACGGCGGCTTCCGCCAGTTCACGGTGGGTGGTCAATTTGCCACCGATGACCGACCAAAGCCCGGTCAAGCGGGGCGCGTGGCTCTTGACGATGTGCCGGCGCGTGATCGCCCCGGCTGAACCGCCCTGCGTGTAGGGCAGCGGACGCACGCCGGCGTAGGTAAAGGCGACATCCTCGACGGTCAGGTTCGCGGCCGGGAAAAGCTGGTTGGTTTCCCTGAGCAGGTAGTCGATCTCATCGGGCGTTGCGTGTACGTCATCGAGATCACCGTCGTAGCGGGTATCGGTGGTGCCGATCAACCACTGGCCGTTCCACGGCACGATGAAGAAGGCTCGGCCATCGGAGCGGGCCTCGACGTAGAGCGCCTCGTTCGGGGCAGCCTCGAACGCGCGCACGACCAGGTGCGTTCCCTTGGTGCCGCCCATCTGCCGTTCCGGACGCCGGTCGGCCGGCGCGCCCAGCAGCGTTTCATCGACCCACGGCCCGGTGACATTGATGACCGTCCGGCCGCGGTAAAGCCGGGTTTCGCGGGTGCGGAGATCGGTCGCCTCGACCCCCTCGACGATGTTACCGTCGGTAACGATGCGGGTGACGTCGGTGTAGGTCTTCAAACGGACGCCATGCTGGATGGCCGAGAGCATCAGTTCGACCGTCAAGCGTTCGGGGAACGTGACCTGCGCATCATAATAGCGAGCGCCGGCTTTCAGGCCCTGATCATCGAGTCCCGGCAGGCGGCGCAGGGTTTCCGCGCGGTCGAGCAGGCGGTGACGGTCGAGCGATTTGTCATATGACAGAATGTCGTAGAGCGTCATCCCGATCCGGATCATCAACGGGCCGCGTTTGGCGCCGTCGTAGATCGGCAGGATGAGCGGCAGGGGATCGACGAGGTGCGGGGCGTTGCGCAGCAGCCGCTCGCGCTCGCGCAGCGATTCGCGCACGAGGCCGATCTCGGCGTGTTCGAGGTAGCGCAATCCCCCGTGGATCAGCCGGGTCGCCCAGCTGGTGGTGCCACTGGCGATATCGCGCTTTTCGAGCACGAGTACGCTCATACCGCGGGTGGCGGCATCGCGGGCGATGGCGGCGCCGTTGATGCCGGCGCCGATCACGATCAGGTCGTAGCGGTTATCGTCGAATCGGTCAGTCATTGCGATCACCACCTGCCCGTCGATCGGGGCGCGTCCATCTTGCCGGCAACGCTACCATGGCGGCCGCGAGTTCGAACACAAGGAAGCGAATGATGGCGAAAACGAGCAAGCGACCCTGGAGCGCGGACGAAGTCGTGGCGGCGCTGAAGGCGGCGGCGGACCAGCAGATCGCGACGATCTACATGCGCCGCAATCCGCTGGCGACCGCCTGGGGCGTCCGCTTCGGGGACATGGAGAAGATCCTCAAACAGATCGAGCCGAGCGCCGAACTCGCCGCCGAACTCTGGACCTACCCGGCCTTCGAGCCGCGCCACATCGCGTTAAGTGTGCTGCCGAAGGGGAGCATGACTGAGCAGCAGGTGGACGCGTGGGTGCTCGATCTCGATTTCTCGCTCATGTCCGATGAGTTCGCCAAGGCGGTCTATCACACCCCCTGGGCGAAGGATCGCCTCGAACGCTGGGTCGATGATGAGCGGGACTTCGTGCAGCGCACCGGCTGGGCGCTGCTTTACGGCTTCGCCTCCGATCCGGCTGAATCCTATTCCGATGAGGAGTGGCGCGCCTGGCTCGATCGGATCGAGCGGACGATTCACGACGCGCCGAACTGGTCACGCGAATCGATGAACAACCTGCCGATTGCGATCGGCCTGCGCGATCCAGGCCTCTTCGACGCGGCGGTCGGTGTGGCCGAGCGGTACGGCAAGGTCTCGGTCTTCCACGGCGACAAGACCAACTGCAAGGTCAACGACGCGGTGGCGTTGCTCCACAATCCGAAAACGAAGCTGGTCCGGTACTAGGCCGCCCGTCCGCCGGTGGCATACTTGCCCGGATAGGATGTCGCCCCGGACGGATCGGGTGAGGAGAACGACGTAGATGGAACAGCAATCGAGCGGACCGAATCCGCTCTGCGAAGTTGGTAAAACACACTCCCGGGATCGCCACCGGATGCGTCCGCTCGATGGGTATCCGGGCGTTTGGGTCTGCACCAAGCACGATCTGTTCGCGACCGTGGTGGAGAAAGAGACCGCTGAGTCGATCGATCGCGGCGATGCCTTCCCGATGCACGACGGCAGCGAGGGGGTTGCCAGCCGGCACGGTGACGAGCGGCCGAACGGGATCGTGATCTACTACCGCGCCGCCGGTTCCTGAGCTTCCGCGCCATGCGCATTTCAATCGAGGTGACGCCGCACCGCTGGTCGCCGCCCGCTCCGGGCGAGGAAACGACCCGGCGCGTACTCGATGCCATCGTAGCCGCCGAGGCGGCCGGCTTCGACCGGGTCTGGGCCTCGGAAGACCCCGACAGCTGGGATGCGATCGCGATCCTGAGTGCCGCCGCGACGGTGACGACCCGAATCGGGCTGTCGACCGGCGTCATCAATCCCCTCTATCGCCATCCGGCCCTGATCGCCGCCTCGATCGCCACCCTCGATCGGCTCAGCGGCGGCCGGGCCGTGCTCGGTTTCGGTCGCGGTCAGACGGAGTGGTACGAACGCTCCCT
>JADLGF010000207.1 GCA_020849415.1 Thermomicrobiales bacterium | reverse complement strand
TGGGGACTTCGGTCGTGGGTTCTGTCGGTACCTCGGTCTCCTCGACTGGCGGGGGTTCAGCAATGGGAGGGTTGGCTTCTGTTGGCGTCGGTTCCGGGAGGGTGGTTTCGATCGGCGCCGAGGGCGTTCCGGCGTCCGGATTCCCAACTTCGTCGGCCAGCGCGGGCAGTGGAGCCAGGATCATGAGCGCAAGGATCAAAACCAGTCGCCAACCGCGGGATACGCCTCGATCGAACCTCCGGGCCGGGCGACCGTGGCTGAACGTACTATGTCGATCGTGTGTCCCGCCCCGCATTGGGTTGGCCTCCAAGTGCCCATTCTGGAGTCTGCTGCTCGTCACGATACGCCCGGAAAACAGCGCTGATGATATGTTACGTATAAGCCAGCCGATGAGGGAAGTCAATCGGTTGCTGCGTCAATCGTCCCGGGTTCTCTGTCGGGATCATACCACAAGCGCCTAGTCGTCTGGATTGATGAATTGATTGCGCACAACAAGAGCTGTGAATACGTCTCGCTTGGCAATTGCCCGCATACGTACGCCACATTTACGTTGATTCGTGCCATGCTAGGGCCGGGATATACGCCATACGTCGCCGATGAAGGTCACTTATGGCAATCTATAGTGTACATAAGTCAGACCATCACGGTGCTTTAGTTATGCTAACTCCAGGCGAATTCCCTGGTAGACGGGCGAGAATTTCGACGATCGTTTATGGTAACTCTCTCTCATAATTGATAGGACTGTCTGGCCCCAAACCCCGACCTCCCGGCTGGTTTTTCCGGGTTGCTTCCTTTGGACGCGTTCATGTGCGTACGATCGCTCGATCGGGATTCAACCGGGGCCTCGGGGTGAGCGGACACCACCCGTTGGTTCAGGGACATATGCCAGCCAACCGGTTAGCGATATCGGTATCACCCAATGTTCCCACTCGAGCCACACGCGCTCTAAATGGCGATTGCGGCGAATATGTGACCGCACAACACGAACGATACGATCGTACCTCTTCGCATCCGACTAGTCGGGAACGCAGTTGGTGACCGCAGAATCCCTCCGGTTCGAGATCGTATACGCACGCGACCGGCGGGACTGCGATACGATCCCGGCGTCACACATTCCTTCCGTGCCTGGAGACTGACAACCATGTTCATCGTCGACACTGATGTTCACGTCAACGACACGCCGGGCGAACTGGCGCCCTACTGCGAGCAACCGTGGCGGGTATCGCTGGAGGAATTGGCGAAGGCAAGCTACCCCTACCTGCTCGTGCCTGGTTTCGCGCCGAATTTCCGGCCCGATCCGCCGATTCCGGGTGGACAGGATTTCCGCTCGGTCGATACCGCCGCCGATATGCGCCGCGGACTCGATGAACTCGGCATCGATATCGGCATCCTCTTTCCTGATCACATGCTGCTCTTCGCCGGGCTTCCGCACATCGAGTACGCGGTCGCGCTCTCCCGCGCCTACAACCGCTGGCTCGTGGAGCGCTGGCTCGCGGAGAAGAACGATCTCTACGGGGTGCTGCTGGCCTGCCCGCAGGACCCGATTGAAAGCGCGCGCCAGATCCGGGAGTACGCGAAAAACGATCGCATCGTCGGGGTCTACCTGCCGACCGCCGGCGTCAATCCGCTCTGGGGACACCGCAAGTACGATCCGATTTTCGAGGCGGCGCAGGAGGTCGATCTGCCGGTGGCGCTGCACAGCGTCACGGTCGTCTCGCCCGCCTTCCCGGCGCAGCTCGATCAATTCGAGAATCACTTCGCCCGGCAGGTGCTTTCACACTCGTTCGCGATGATGGGAAATCTGACCAGCCTGATGCACACCGGCGTGCCGGCCCGCTACCCGCATCTCCGCGTCGTCTTCACGGAGGCGGGGATCGCCTGGGTGCCCTACATGGCGTGGCGGATGGACAAGTACCACCAGGAGTACCGCCGGATGGTGCCGTTCCTGGAGAAACGGCCGAGCGAATACATGCGAGAGCAGATGTGGTTCGCCACCCAACCGATCGAGGAGCCGGATGATCCCGCCCACCTCGTCGATACGATCCGTCACATTGGTGAGGATCGGGTGGTTTTCGCCAGCGATTGGCCCCACCACGATTTCGATCACCCGCGCGGCATCCTGAAACTGCCGATGGGGAACGAATTGAAGCGGAAGGTGATGGGCACGAACGCGCTCGCCGCCTTCACGCGCATCCCGGCGCCGGTGGAGGGCTGACGATGGCCGAGCACATCATCGGCACCCTGGCCGATTTCCCGCCCGGTTCGCACAGGGTGGTCACGGTCGGTCGCGCGGAGATCGGCATCTTCAATATAGAAGGCGAGTTCTACGCCCTGCCGAACATCTGCCCGCATCAGTTCGGACCGGTTTGCGAGGGGCACGTCACCGGCACACTGTTGAGCGACCGCGATCACGAATGGCGCCACTATTGGGGGCTGCACGGCCGCGTGGTTTCCTGTCCCTGGCACGGCATCGAATTCGACATCACCACCGGCTGCGCGCTGGTCAACCCCAAACTGAAAATGCGCCAGTACCGGATCGAGGTAGTGGACGGCAGCGTCTGTCTGACCTTGGGCGCGTCCGTCGGCTCCGATCCCGCCTGAACGTTGTCGTCGATCCGGACGCGTCCGCCACATCCCGCCAAACCCGGCATCGGGCGGTGGGATAGTCTTGCATGACAAGCATTCGCTGACGTTCATGACACCAAGGTGGACGTGATGACCGAACGAAGCGTTACCTACCGCAGTCATTTGCCGGTTTCGGCGGCCGAGGCGCTCGCCTGGCACGGACGGGAGGGGGCGTTCGAGCGGCTTTCCCCACCTTGGTCGAGGGTTCGGGTGATCGAAGCACGCGGCACGATGCATCCGGGCGACAGCAAGCGGGTCAAGATCGCCTTCGGCCCGCTCACCACCGAGTGGCAGATCACGCACGAGGCGCTCCCCGCCGGCATCGGCTTTCTCGACCGCCAGGTGTCAGGCCCCTTCGCGGCCTGGACCCACGAGCACCGCTTCGAGGACGATCCGGCCGGCGGCAGTTGGCTGGAGGACCGGATCACCTACGCCCTGCCCCTCCAGCCGGCCGGGAACATCGCCAAGGGGCGGGTCGAAGCGGAACTCAACCGCACCTTCGCCTACCGTCATCAGGTCACCCG
>JADLGF010000206.1 GCA_020849415.1 Thermomicrobiales bacterium | reverse complement strand
GCGCGTTGGTTCACCCAGCCGGTCGCGCGCCGCACGATCCTGAAGGCCGCCGCGGCCCTCACCGCGATGACTTCAGCGCAGCCGTTGCTCAGTTCCCCGCAAACGAAGGCTCAGGAATCCCTGATCGCCACGCCCGTGACCCGCAGCGGGTATTTTTCCGAATCGCTCTCCGGCGATGGCTTTAGCCTCGCCTCGGAAGAGCCGCACCTGTTCCGGGCTGAATTCCCGTTCAGCGCCCTCGGCGCGCACTGGGCGGCGGAAGCACCCGAGAATTCCTTTGCCGTTGTCGAACTCAGTTACGACGGAGCCACCTGGTCCGAGCCATTCGAACTGCACGAATCGCATGATGGCCATGAGGACGACATCGATGGCCGCCACTTCACCCATCTGCTGCCATCAGACGGTCACCAGTTCGTGCGGTACACCAGCTACTCGCCCAGTGGCGGCTTCTACGAACTGCCAGATCTCGTTTTCACCTACATCGATGCGTTCGACGGCCCGACGATGAACGAGGAGACCGTTGAACTGGCGGCGGTGAAGCCGCCCATCATCTCCCGCAATGCCTGGGGCGCGGACGAGAAACTTCGCTACGAGGACCAGGATCCCGACGAGGATGAGATCAACCCGCCCCGGTACGAAACGTGGAAGCACGCGGTGATCCACCATTCCGTCACCACGAATGGCGCCGATCCCTACACGACGATGCGCTCGATCTACTACTACCACGCGATCACGCGCGGTTGGGGCGACATCGGATACAACTTCCTGGTCGACCACCGCGGCAACGTCTTCGAGGGCCGCTTCGGCGGTGAGAACGTCAAGGGCATCCACTCCGGCGTCTTCAACAACGGCAGCTGCGGCATCTGCTGCATGGGGACGTTCGAGACCGTCGATGTCACCGCCAGCGCCCAGTCGGCGCTCATTTCGATCGTCGCCTGGGTGATCCGGAACTTCGATCCCTACGAGGAGAAGTACCTGCAGGGGAACCTGTTGCCGACGATCTTCGGCCACCGCAACATCAGCCAGACCTCCTGCCCGGGTGATGCCCTTTACAACGATCTCCCCTTCATCCGCGATGCGGTCGCCCAGGTGCTCGGCACCGGGCAGAACCCGGGCAATCCCGGTGATCTGCGCAATGGCCAGGCGGTGCGTATCGTCACGAGCGGCGCCAACGTTCGCTCCGGTCCGGGTACGAACTTCTCGGTCATCCGCACGCTGGCGTCGGGAACGTCCGGTACGATCGATGGCGGTCCGGTCGCTGCGCACGGCTACAGCTGGTACGTGGTGAAGACCTCAGCCGGCAGCGGCTGGATGGCAACGATCAACTTCGAGACCGTGGCCAAGGCGGCCGGCGCGTTCAAGAAGGGTGATACGGTCCAGACGACCGGCACCCTCACTCTCCGCTCGGCCGCAGGCACGAACAAGGCGGTGCTTGCCAACATGGCCGCTGGCACGACCCTGAAGATCACCTACGCGTACAACAAGGCGAATGGCTACGAGTGGTACAAGGTGGACGGTCCTTACGGCGCCGGCTGGGCGGCCGGCGCGTTCCTGGCCAAGGTGAAGCCGAAGGGCGAATTCTCCAAGGGGCAGCGGGTCGTCGTGAACACCGATACGCTCACGATGCGCGCGTCGGCGGGCACGAGCAAGGCGGTCGTCGCCACCCTGCCGCGCGGCACGGCCCTTACGATCACCTACGCTTATAACTCGGCCAATGGCTACGAGTGGTATCAGGTTACCGGCTCCTACGGCAAGGGCTGGGTCGCCGGTGCGTTCCTGCGGCTTTCGAGCGGCACGAGCACCCCCGCTCCGTCCGGTCCGAAGCAGATCAAGGTCGATTTCACCGTCTACACGAACGACACCCAGGTCAACATGCGCTCCGCGCCGACGACGAGCGGGACCGTGCTGCACCGGGTGGCCAAGAACTCGAAGTTCAAGGTGATCGATGGTCCGCGCACGGCCGATGGCTACACCTGGTGGCGCGTGAACAACAACACGTACGGCAGCGGCTGGATCGCCGCGAATTTCCTCGAACGGCGCTGACGCCGTTTGCGCATTCGCCGGGAATCCGGCATAATGACACGCTGAATGCGTTGTCCGGGCGTGAGCCTCGGGATGAGGCGCACCGCTGTTGTGCTCGTTCACGAAAAGGTTGATTCGATGAAGATCATTCTCCGCCAGGATGTTCCGAAGCTGGGCGAAAAAGGCACGGTGCAGACCGTTGCCGACGGCTACGCCCGGAACTACCTGATCCCGCAGGGTTTCGCGGTACTGGCTACCGCCGGTGAACTGAAGACCCTGGCCGAGAACCAGAAGGTCGCCGATCGCAAGATCGCCCGTCAGGAAGCCGAGCTGCAGTCGCTGGCCGATCGCATCGCCGGCAAGACCCTCACCTTCGAGGCCCGCGCCGGTTCCGGCGGCCGCCTCTACGGCTCGATCACCAACGCCGATATCGCCGAGAAGCTCGGTGAACTGGTCGGCGCCGAGATCGACCGGCGCAAGGTTGTGCTCGACGATCCGATCCGCACCGCCGGTGAGCACACCGTCGCCATTCACCTGGTCGGCAAGCTCCGCCCGCAGGTGACCGTCGTCGTCAACGGTGAGGTGGACGAAGAAGAAGCCGCCACCGAGGACGAGACCGAAACCGAGATCGAAGCCGAGTAATTCGGCTCCAGGCACCGGCGCCCGTGGCGCGGCCTCTCCGGAGGTTGTGCTGCGGGCGCTTTGTCTTACCGGTCAGGCGTTGTACCATAGCCGGCACAGTTCATCGTCAGGTCAGTCCCGCCGGCTCGCCTGCCCCGCCCTGAATGGGAACCGCCATGTCCACCGTCACCGCGATCGAACATCTGCCACCCCACAATCTCGAGGCTGAGCAATCGATGCTCGGCAGCTTGATGATCGATCGTGACGCCATCATCCGGGTCGCCTCCAGCGTCAAGCCGGATGACTTTTACAGCGCGGCCAACGGCGACATCTACGCGGCGATCGTCGATCTCTACAATCGCCGCGAACCGACCGACCTCGTCACCCTCTCCGCCGAACTCGACCGCCGCAACCGGCTCGAACTGGTCGGTGGGATCAGCTACCTGTCTTCGTTGCTCACGGTGGTGCCGACTTCGGTCCACGTCGAGTTCTACAGCAAGATCGTCGAGCGGACCGCCACCCTCCGCCGGCTTATTCACGCCGGCACCGAGATCGTCAGGATCGGTTACGACGACGCCACCGAGGTCGACGACGCGATCGACCGGGCCGAGCGGACCCTGTTCGAAGTCTCGCAACGCCGGTCCACGCCCGATTTCGAATCGGTTGGGCAGATTCTCGACGACTACTTCACCGAGCTCGACCTGATCCGCCAGAACCGGGGCGATCTCGTCGGCGTGCCGACCGGGTACACCGAACTCGACCGGCTCCTAGGCGGCTTGCAACGTTCCGACCTGGTCATTCTGGCGGCGCGACCGGCCGTCGGCAAATCGTCGTTCGCGCTCGGCATCGCCCACTCGGCGGCGATGCACCACCGCCGGCACGTCGGCATTTTCTCGCTCGAAATGTCGTCGACGCAGCTGGTGCTTCGCCTGCTCTCGGTTGAGTCGGGAGTGGACATCCACAAGATTCGTCTCGGCGATATGAATGACGATCAGTGGCTGAAGGTGACGCAGACCTTTGGCAAGCTCGGCGACGTGCCGATCTACATCGACGATTCGGCCGGCCTCTCAGTGATGGACGTGCGCAGCAAGGCGCGCCGGCTTCAGGCGGAGCACGGACTCGATCTGCTCATCATCGATTACCTGCAACTCATGTCCGGGCGCCGCTCCGAGAATCGCGTTCAGGAGATTTCGGAGATTTCACGTGGCCTCAAGGGTCTGGCGCGCGAGCTGAACATTCCGGTGCTGGCGCTTTCGCAGCTCTCTCGCGCCGTCGAATCGCGCTCCGATCGCCGGCCGCTTCTTTCGGACCTCCGTGAATCGGGATCGATCGAGCAGGACGCCGATATCGTCATGTTCATCTACCGTGATGAGATCTACAACAAGGACTCCGCGCAACCGGGCGTCGCCGAGATCATTCTTGCCAAGCACCGCAACGGACCGACCGGCTCGGTCAATCTCGGTTTCTTTGGCTCGCACGCCAAGTTCTCCGATCTGCCCCACTACCGCGAACCACCGGCCGGGTAGGCAGGCATGAGCGACACCACCACCAGCGTCATCGTCGTCGAAACCGGCGACACCCTCCCCTTGCCCGCATCGATTCTGACCAGCGTGCTGCCGGCGATGTCCGACGTCGCCGAGATTCAGGCGTTTCTCACGGTCGTTCGGCTGGCGCTCACCGCCGGTGATCTCTCGGCGCCGATCGAGGAACCGGCGATCGTCCGCGATCGGTCATTGCGCGAAGCGCTGCGCGTGATCGGCAGCGGCAACAGCGCCGATCTGCGGATCGCCACCGGTCTCGAACTGGCGGTCGGCCGGGGTGTGCTGACCCGCTTCCGCACGGTCGCCGGGGCCGACGAGCGCATCTGGTACGCCGTCGCCACCATGGAGGCGCGGATCGCGGTCGAGCGGATGCTGAGCGGCGCCATCCCGCCGCCGCGCCGCCTCTGGGATGGCGAAACCGCCCCGCGCATCGAGCCGGAGCGGCCGACCGTGTTCCGGCTCTACGAGCAGAACATCGGCCTGTTGAGTCCGCTGATCGCCGATCAGCTCGTGCGGGCGATGGAGCGCTACCCGCGCGACTGGATCGAAGACGCCATCGGCGAAGCCGTCGCCTACAATCGGAGAAGCTGGCGGTACATTCAGCGCATCTTGCAGAATTGGGCGGCCACTGGCCGCGGTGACGATCGACCCGGGAACGACGAGCGACGATGAAACCGATTGGTGACGTGCTGAAAAATCTGAACATCCAGATCACCCGGACTTCGAACGGCAGCCCCGAGGAGACGCCGGAGTGGCGCTGCCCGATTTGCCAGGATACCGGCTTCTACATCCTGGAGGTGCCGGTCGGACACCCGCAGTTCGGCCGCCTGCAGAAGTGCAACTGCCGCAAGGTGCAGGATGAAGCGCGCAAGGCCGGCGATCTGCGCAGCCTCTCGAACTTGAACCTGATGGCGCACCTGACGTTCGAGAACTTTGACGAAACGGTTCCGGGCGTCGAGGATGCCTACGAAGCGGCGCGTGCCTTTGCCCGCGATCCTGACGGCTGGCTGCTGCTACGCGGCCCGATTGGCTCCGGGAAAACGCATCTGGCGGTCGCCACGGCCCTGGAGATGATCGAACGGTTCGATTCGCCGGTCCTCTTCATGGTTGTGCCCGATCTCCTCGATCACCTGCGCGCCGCCTTCGATCCGTCGAAATCGATCGACTACGATGAGCGGTTCGAACAGGTGAAAACGGCGAACATCCTGGTGCTCGACGACCTCGGCACGGAGAACGCCACGCCGTGGGCCCGCGAGAAACTCTTCCAGATCTTCAACTACCGCTATAACGAACGGCTGCCGATCATCGTCACCACCAATGTCGATCTTCGGCCCGGCAACGGACGTAGCCAGGCGAGCGGCGCGATCGATGAACGGATCAGATCGCGCCTGCTCGACGAGCGCACAACCTACGCCGAACTCGACGCTGAGGACTACCGCACGCGCAAGCGTCCGCCCCAGTTGAAACAGCTCCGAAGGTGACCTCTATCGGGCGTTCCCGGCTCCGATCGGATGGTAGAATGGTCTACGCCGGTCGTCCGCTCATCGTGTCATGAGCCGTTGAATGCCTGAGGTTACCTGGCTTCTTTCAAAACTGACGAACCCGCGATCGATCATCGATATCCTCGTTGTTGCGATCATCATCTATTGGGTGCTTTGGGTTGCTCAGGGAACACGCGCCACGCAATTGTTGCGGGGCGCGATTATTCTGCTTGCCTTCGCCTACATCCTGGCTTCGACCTTCTCCCTCACGACCCTGAACTGGGTGCTGCAACGCCTCTGGCCGGCGCTCTTCATCGCGATTCCGGTCATCTTCCAGCCCGAAATCCGCCGAGCACTCGAGCAGCTCGGCCACACCGGGGCGTGGCTAAGGACTATCCCGGCCACCGACGTCGCGATTCAGGAGCGGATGGTCGATGAGGTCGTCCGCGCTTCCGCGCAGCTCGCCCGCCTTCGCTTTGGCGCGCTGATGGTGATCGAGCGGGAAACCGGCCTGCAGGATTACGCTGACCGCGGCGTCCAGATCGACGGCTTCCTTACCCGCCAGCTCCTGATCAACATCTTCTACCCCAACAGTCCCCTTCACGATGCCGCCGTGCTGATTCGCGGCGATCGAATCGTGGCCGCCAGCGTCGTGCTGCCGCTGACCGACAACGTTTCCGCTGAAGGCCAGCTCGGCACCCGTCACCGCGCCGGGATTGGCGTCACGGAAGATTCCGATGCCCTGGCGGTGATCGTTTCCGAAGAAACCGGCCAGATTTCAGTCGCGCACAACGGGCGCCTGATCCGCAATCTCGATCAGGACCGTCTGCGCCGCGTGCTGCGGTCGCTCCTGCGCATCGACCAACGTGAATCGAGCGGCACGACTTCCCCGAACGGACGAACGCCGCTGACGAAGCGCGCGGCGAACGTAGTCGGCGGCGAACGGCTGAAACGGTCCGGGACGCGGACCGGACCATCGGTGTAGCGGCGATGATGGAGCTGATCGCACCCGCCCTGAACCGTGGCAACCTGATCCGGATGATCATCTCGATCGTGCTCGCCTTCATCCTCTGGGGCTGGATCAATACGCTGGAGGATCCCCGGCGTGATCGTAACTTCGACAACCT
>JADLGF010000205.1 GCA_020849415.1 Thermomicrobiales bacterium | reverse complement strand
GCGTCCTGGATGCTGCTGAGCGCCTCGTCGAGGCTGCCGGTCATCAGGCGAGCCGATTCGCGGATCGCATCCTCGACCTGCTGCAACCGCTGCAGGCCGTAGCGATCGATATCGTTCTGCGCCCGCTGCTGATAGAGGCGCGCCTCTTCGAGCATGCGCTCGGCCCGCTGCTGCGCCTCGAGCATCAGCCCGTGCTGGGAGAGCAGATACTCCGCCTGCTGCGTCGCTCGCTGCAGAATCTTCTCGGCCTCGAGCTGGGCGTTGCGCACGATCCGCGACTGGTTGTTCAGCACGCGCCGCGCCTCGATGAACTCGTTCGGCATGCCGGCGCGCATCTGATCGACGATCCGCAGCACCTGCACTTCCTCGACCATCACCTTGTTGCTGAACGGCACGCGATTCGCCTCGGCGACGATCTGCGCGAGCTCATCGATCAGGTAATTCAGGTCGATCAATTGAAGTGGTTGCTGATCGTTCTCGTCCATCTTCTCTACCAGGATCCCGCTCGGGCGGCGATCTTCTCGCGCAACGCGTCGCGGACGTGATCGGGCACCAATCCGCTGATATCGCCGCCGAGCAGCGCCACTTCGCGGATGAAACTCGAACTGATGAACGAGTGGTCCGCCGAGGTCATCAGGCAAACGACCTCGACATCGGGCGCCAGGTGATCGTTCATGTGCGCCAGCTTGAATTCGTACTCGAAATCCGAGACGGCTCGCAGCCCACGCACAATGATACTGGAACCCATCGTACGAACATAGTTTACGGTCAGTCCACTGAAGCGGTCGACCGAAATATTGGGATAATCCGCTACCGCCTGAACGGCCAACTGATACCGCTCATCCGTTGTGAAGAGCGCGCCCGGCTTGTCCGATCCCTCGTAGATGGCAACGACCACCTCATCGAAGAGCCGCGACGCCCGGTGGGCGACATCGAGATGTCCCATCGTGATCGGATCGAAACTACCCGGATAGATCGCGCGTCGCAGCGGCACCGTCGTCTCCTTCTGCCGGCGGCAGATCAGCTTCGTAGATCGAAAAGCAACTGTCGCCGTGGCACCGGCGCCGCAGCAAGGAAAGGCGGCCGATCTCCTCGGGAAGTTCGAGCTTCGGCCAGTGTCCGATCGCTACGACCGTACCCGATTGTATCAGCGTTGATTTCGCCAGCTTGAGCAGAGTCGCCTCGATATCGGGATCGGCGTACGGCGGATCAAGGAAGATGACATCGAACGGCTGATTCGGGGTTTCGATGTACCGCTCGACGCTCATGCGGCGAACCTGCGCGTCGCCGGAGAAACCGGTCCGATCCAGGTTCTTGCGCACGACGTTGCAGGCCGCCTCATTGCCGTCGACGAAGGTCGCCGCTGCCCCCCAGCGCGACATCGCCTCGATACCGATCGCGCCGGTACCGGCATAGAGATCGAGCACCTTCAACCCATCGACATCGAGCGACCAGAGCATCGAAAAGAGGGCTTCCTTGATCTTGTCCTGCATCGGGCGCGTGAACGGCCCGGCCGGACCGAGCAACGGCCGCCCCTTCGCATCACCGGCAATTACGCGCATTGGGTCCTCCCGTAGAAAACACCGCGCCAACGTGTAGGGGAGGGTCTTGTGCCCTCCCGCCGGCCGTCAGGCCGGCCACCTCGTTCCGCGTCGGGGCGATTCCATGGGAAGAACCGTCGTGACGAAAGGAGACGGTCGCCTGCGGGCGACCGCGGGAGGGCACAAGACCCTCCCCTACACGAGATTGATTGGAAAATGGGTCGTTCGACATGGCTCCCGTCCTCATGCCGCCTGGGCGGTGACGCGCGTGTTCCAGAACTCATCGACGCGGCGTTTCAGCAACGTGTGCACCGGGTGCTCCAGATCGGCGTCACTGTCGAGAATCGCCTCGGCGGCCTGCCGCGCTTCGTCGAGCAACCGGCTGTCGAACCCGGCCGAGAGCCACGGCGTTTCCGGCAAGCCGCTCTGCCGCGTGCCGAGGAAATCGCCAGGGCCGCGCAGTTTCAAATCTTCACTCGCCAGCAGGAAGCCGTCGTTGGTGCGGGTCAGCAATTCGAGCCGCGTCTTGGCCTGGATGGAGGGATCATCGGTCAGCAGCAGGCAGTAGCTCTGGTCGGCGCCACGGCCAACCCGTCCGCGCAACTGGTGGAGCTGCGCCAGGCCGAAGCGATCGGCCCCTTCGATCAGGATCACCGTCGCGTTCGGGATGTCGATTCCAACCTCGATGACGCTGGTCGCGACCAGGATATCGGCCTCGCGATTGCGAAACCGGTTCATGATCTCGTCTTTTTCCTTGCCCTTCATCCGGCCGTGGAGTACCTCGATCCGGAGATCGGGAAAGACATCAGTTTGCAGCCGCTCGGCCTCGGCGACCGCGGCGCGCGCATCGATCAACTCCGATTCCTCGACGAGCGGACAGATGACGAAAACCTGGCGGCCTTCAGCGACTTCCGCCCGGATCAACTGGTACGCGACATCCCGTTCCTTGCCGGTGTAGAGGCGCGTTTGAATCGGGATTCGGCCGGGCGGCAATTCATCGATCACCGAGACATCGAGATCGCCGTGGACGACCGCGTTCAGCGTGCGCGGAATTGGGGTCGCGGTCATGGAAAGGACGTGCGGTTCGATCTCCCGCCCCTTGTTCGGCAGCACGGATCGCTGCCGTACGCCGAAACGGTGCTGCTCATCGATGATGGTCAGCGCCAGATTCCGGAATTCGACGTCCCGTTCGATCACGGCGTGCGTACCGACGAGCAGATTGATTTCACCCTCGATCAGGTCGGCCAGAATCGCCCGCCGTTCCTTCGCCCGGGTGCTGCCGGTGAGCAGATGCACGACCGGCCGATCACCCTCCGGCAGAGCGGCGAAGAGGCGCGTGAGACCGGCGGCGTGCTGCTCGGCCAGGATTTCCGTGGGCGCGAGCAGGACCGATTGGAGTCCGTTCCGATGCGCCAGCCAGGCGGCGGTGGCGGCCACGGCCGTCTTGCCGGCCCCGACATCGCCTTGCAGCAACCGCGCCATCGGGTGTTCGCGCTGCAAGTCCTC
>JADLGF010000204.1 GCA_020849415.1 Thermomicrobiales bacterium | reverse complement strand
GGTCGATCGATTGCACGCGATTGTGCACGACGAAGACCTGTCCGCCGCGATCGAGTTCGCGCAGGATCACCTCGCGTAGCAGGGCGTCGCTCGATTCGGTGACGAAGGTGCGGATCGGCAGCCGGGCCTGCGGCGCGGTGTTGATAATGCTGATGTCGCGGATGCCGGCGAGCGACATGTGCAGTGTGCGCGGGATCGGGGTGGCGCTCATCGTCATTACATCCACCTCGGTCCGTAACTGCTTGAGAAACTCCTTGTGTCGGACGCCGAAGCGTTGCTCTTCATCGATGATGACCAGCCCGAGGTCCTTGAAGCGGACGTCCTGCTGCACCAGCCGGTGCGTGCCGATGACAATATCGGTTTCACCGCTGGCGAGATGCTCCAGGATCTGCTTTTGCTCCTTTTTCGAGCGGAGTCGGGAGAGCATTTCGATCTTGACCGGGAAGGCTGCCAGCCGCTGCCGGAACGATTCGTAGTGCTGGAGCGCAAGCACGGTGGTCGGGACGAGAATCGCCACCTGCTTGCCGCCGTTGACGACCTTGAACGCGGCCCGGAGCGCCACTTCGGTTTTGCCGAAGCCGACATCCCCGCAGACGAGGCGGTCCATCGCCTGGTTCGATTCGAGATCGGCCTTGACCTCGTTGATGGCGCGGAGCTGATCGGCGGTTTCAGTGTAGGGGAACGATTCTTCGAGTTCGCGGTCCCAGGTGGTATCGGCGGGGAAGGCGTGGCCGTTGCCGGCCTCACGGGCAGCGTAGAGCTGCACGAGTTCGAACGCCATCTCCCGGACGGCCCGGCGCACCCGCTGCCGGGTGCGGACCCATTCGCCGGAGCCGAGTTTTGTCACCTGCGGATCGATGCCGCCGCCGCTGTAGCGAGTGACCCGGTGGCTCTGGTCAACCGGAACGTAGAGCTTGTCGCCCTTTTGGTATTCGAGCAGCAGGTATTCGCGCTCGACCCCTCCAGTTTCGGCGCGGACCAGGCCGGTGAATTGGGCGATGCCGTGATCGATGTGGACCACGTATTCGCCCGGCGTCAGGCTCGAAGCGAAGCTGATGCTCTCGGTCAGGCTGCGGCGACTGGAATGACGCGCCGCCTTGCGAAAGCCGAAGAGTTCCAGATCAGTGAGCAGCGCCAGTTTCGCCGCCGGGAGGGTCCAACCGCCGTCGATTTCGGCCGGGCGGATGTCGATCAGATTCGGTTCGAGCCGATCGTCACTCGATCGTTCGTGCTTGAGCGCGGCGCGGACCGGGAGGCCCTGCTCGGTGAAGAGTTCGCTCAATCGCTCGACCTGATCGGAGGCAATCACCACCTTCCAGCCGGCGCCGAGCAGTTCGCCGATCTCGCTGACCATCCGCGCGACCCGGCCGGCAAAATAGGGCGCTTCGCCCGCGTCGGCCAGGCTGATGACGGCCTGATCGGTGCGCTCGATCTCCTGGCCGAATTCGATCACGCCGGCGCGTTCGATCGCCGGGGCGATTTCGGACCAGGTGGCGAACGGTTTGCGAAGGCCGACCGGCAATTCGCCGTTGGCTTCGAAGCCGGCCTGCAGCTCATCGGCCTGGCGTTCGAGATTGGTGAAGGCGAGTTGCACGGCGCCCGGTTCATCGATGACGACGAGGGTGTCGGCCGGCAGGTAGTCGATCAGGGTGGCCGTGGTTTCGGTCAGGTAGGGGCTGAAGAGATCGACCGAGGCCGGGGTGACGCCCGCTTCCATGCGTGCCAGCAGGCTCATCCACTCCGCTTCGACTTCGGGACGCAGGGTGCCGGTATCGAGCTTGCGGATCAGCGCCGCCGCCTGGGGCATCCGCCAGAGGGGCAGCTCGGTGGCCGGGAGGAGGCGAACCTCCTTCAGGTGGAGATCGGAGCGCTGGGAACCGGGCTGGAAGCGGCGAATCGTGTCGATCTCGTCGCCGAAGAAATCGATGCGCACCGGATGATCGGCCATGGCCGGCCAGATATCGATGATGCCGCCGCGCCGCGCGATCTGGCCCGGTTCCTGGACCAATGGCACGGTCTGGAAGCCGATCTTGGAGGTGAACTGAATCAGCGTGTCGATCGAAATGCGCGAGCCGGGTGCGAAGGTGAAGGAGTACTTGCGCAGTTCATCCGGCGCGGTGACGAGATGCATCAGGCCGTGCGCCGGTGTCACGACCACCGGCGGTTGCGTGCCACCGTCGAGCAGCGTGGCGAGCGTATTCACGCGTTCGGACGACGCCTGCAAATCAAACGGCAATTGCTCGAACGGCAGCGCTTCCGGTGCATTCCAGAGGGTGGCGCCGCGTTCGGCGGGCAGGAATTCATTGATGGCGGCGGCGAGCAGATCGGCGCGGTCGGCGCGCGAGGTGAGGACGAGGATCGGCCGATCGAGTCGCGCGGAAAGCAGCGCCACCAACGCCGGCCGGAGCGAGGTCGGGAGATCGACGACCGCCGCGCGGGGACGATCGCCCCGCGCGAGTTCGAGCAGATCACGGATTTCCGGCTCAGCGGCGAGTCCGGGAAGGAGATGGTTGAGCGTCAACTTCGACACCAGTGTTGAAAAGGCACGCCGAAAACCGGAATCACGGCGATTCCGGTCGGCGCAAAAGTCTACTTCCAAACTCGCTTCGGGGAAAACAGGGGGGCGGCCAATTGCTACAATCCCCGAACTGAGAACCGGGAACTGAGCACTCGCATGGGATGAGGCGATGATTTCGCGTTGGGCGGCCTGGATCGCGGGCGTCGTGATCGCGGCGACGCTGGTCTTTCTCTTCGCGATCGAGATCGATCAGCGCAACGCGCCGCCGATCGTGATCGAGGTGGCGGACCGCAACGATCGGATCGAGGTCGAAATCGCCGGCGCCGTCGCCGATCCGGGCGTGTACCGGCGGAGCCGCGGAGACCGGGTGATCGATCTGATCGATGCCGCCGGTGGGTTGTTGCCGGAGGCCGACACCTCCGCTCTCAATCAGGCGAGCCGGCTGAGCGATGGCCAGCGGGTCTTCGTGCCGATGCTGGTCGCGCCCAGCGCCAGTCCGGTCGCCTCCGGCCTCCTCGATCTGAATCGGGCGACGGCTGAGGAGTTGACCGAGCTCCCTGGCATCGGCGCGGTTCGGGCGGAGGCGATCGTGGCCTTCCGGAACCAGCATGGCCCATTCACATCGGTCGATGAGCTTCTGCACGTCGACGGGATATCGACGACGGTCGTTGAGGGTTTGCGACCGTTCGCCACGGTCGGGCCGTGACCGGCATTCTGCTCGGCGGCGCGGTTTACGTCGTGGCGCTGGGGAAATGGCCGGCGGCGATCGCGGTTTGCCTGCTCTGCATCGCAGCCTGGCGGCGAGTCGGCAGCCAATCGCTGCTCATCGGCGTGACCGCCATCGTTGCGGCCCTGTGGATCGACCTGAACCTGCCGCCATCCGTGCCCGGAGCCGCGTTCGATCGTAGCGAGTGGCATCTCGAAGTGACGTCGATGCCGCAGCAACGACCATCCGGCTGGGATTTCCGGGCCGAGGTGATCGACGGCCCCGGTGAAGGCCTGCAATTTCTCGTGCATTCGTCCGAACCGACGCTGCACCCGCCCACGGTCGGTTCACGTATCTACCTGCTCGGTGAGATTGTGGCGCGGTCGCCGGAGGCTGGAGCGTTTCGCTATCTGGACGGTCTCGGGGTTTCCGGAGAGATCTACACGAGCGAGGTCATTCTGGAGCAAGCGGGTCGTGGACCGTGGGCGTGGCTGAATCGAAAACGCCTCGACATCGTTCGAGGGATCCAGGTGGCGATTCCAGGCGACGCCGGGGCATTGGTCGCCGGTTTTGTGACCGGCGATGACGGTCGTCTTTCCGGCGACGCGGATGACGAATTCCGGTCCGCCGGCCTGAGCCATCTCACGGCCGTTTCCGGGTCAAATCTTGCGATGCTGCTCACGATCGTCAGCGTGTTGGGCTTTTCTACTCGCCGGAGCCGGCATTCGGTGCTGGTGGCAGGCGTCGTCGTCCTCTGGATCTACGGGGTCTCGGTCGGGCTGCCACCGCCGACGTTCCGAGCCGCCCTGCTTGCGACCATGGCCGCGAGTGGCCGCTGGCTGGGACGACCCGTTGATCTGATCAATCTCACACTGCTCACCGTGATAGTTCAGCTCGCGATCGATCCGATGGCCGCGTACTCGATCTCGTTCCACCTCTCGACTGCGGCCTCCTTTGGTCTGGCCGCAGGATTCAGTCGCTATCCCTTACAGGAACAGCGCCACCAGACCGGCGATCTGCTTACCGCCACCGCATTCGCGCAGTTCGCCACGCTCCCGATCATCGTCGGTGTGTTCGGAACGGCGCCGTTGCTCAGTCTCTTCGCCAACATCGCCGCGATCCCCTTCGCAACCTTCGCCTTCGCGGTCGGAATCTTCGGGTCGGTCGGGCTTGTTATCTACGAGCCATTGGGGACCGCGATCCTGATCCCGGCCGGGTGGGCGGCGGAGGTTGTGCTCCGCATAGCCGATCTCTTCGGGCGTGAATGGGGCCGACTGGAGGTGGGTGAACTCGGTGATGCCTGGATCATCGGACTGACGCTGATCGCTTTGATCCTGCTGCTTGCCGTAAGTGGCGAACTTCGGCTGATTCGCCGGCAACTCGCGGCAATCGGCGTGATTCGCCGCGAAAACGGTTGACGAACCGGGCGATCACCCGGTACTCTTCGTCGTCGGTCGCGCGCCCATAGTCTAGCGGCCCAGGACGTCACCCTTTCAAGGTGAAGATCGCGGGTTCGAATCCCGCTGGGCGTACCTCACT
>JADLGF010000203.1 GCA_020849415.1 Thermomicrobiales bacterium | reverse complement strand
GTATCGTCCGGCGCGCCGATGATCACGTCACTCCAGATCGTTGCGGCGCCGTCGTTCGGTCCGGCTGCGAGGAGGCGGATCGAGACATCGAGCGGAATTGCCGCCTGCAGCGTCATCCGCGCCAGTTGCCCGGCGCCGACGATGCCGACCATCGCCGGAACGAGTGCATCGCGGGACGTGAAGGCCCCGGACCTGGGTGAGGATGCTGGCATAACGTGTGACGTAGCTCCCGTGAAATTGAAGCGGTGGCCGATTGAACCAATCAAGCGCCGAGGACTCTGGACAGGCGGACGAGGGATTCGGTCACCTTCACGTCGGGTTGAATGGCGACCTCGTGTGGTACGAGATTGTATTCGCCACCAGAAAGCCCGGCCACATAGCCCGATTTACCTTCGAGCAACGCTCGCACCGCCAATTCCGCCGACCGGGCGGCGAGTGTTCGATCGAAGACAAGGGGAGTGCCGCCCCGTTGAACGTGTCCCAGCACGGTCAATCGGGCTCCGGAAAAGGGACCATCTACGTCCTGAATGCCGTCAACCACCTGCGCGGCCTTGAGTGGGCTGCCTTCAGCCACGATGATGATGAAGTGGGGCGAGGAATGGTCTCGCGGCGCGGTTCGGCAGGCTTCGACCACCTCGTCCTGCGTCACTGGAAACTCCGGGGTCAGGACCAGATTGGCGCCGGAAGCTATACCGGCCATCATCGCGAGATAGCCGCTGTTTCGCCCCATCAATTCCACAACGAAGGCCCGATTGTGTGAGGAGGCGGTGTCCTGCAACCGGTCGAGCATTTCCAGCGCGGTATTGAGCGCCGTATCGACTCCGATCGACATTTCGAAGGTGTGGAGATCATTGTCGATCGTCGAGGCGACGCCGATTGTCGGGAACCCGAGTTCATGCAACGATTTGGCGCCGGATTGGGACCCGTTGCCGCCAATGACGATCAGGCCGTCAATGCCGGCACGTTCGAGATTGGCAATTCCATCCCGCTTGCCGGCGTCCTCGAGGAAACGGGGTTCACGCGAGCTCCCGAGCATGGTGCCGCCCCGCGTGATGATGTCACTGACTTTTTCAGCATCGAGGGGCGTGAAATCGCCGGCGATCAATCCGCGGTAGCCTCCGCGCACGCCGGTCACGTCAACGCCGTGCGTTCGAGCGACCTTCACGACCGAGCGAATCGCAATATTCATGCCGGGTGCGTCACCGCCGCTGGTCAGCACGGCGATGGATTTCACAGGTCGCTTCACGATGATTCGCTCCTCGGCAGACGAGTGCGCGCTCGCCTCACCGGCTACCTGCCCAACTATCGCCCACCGGTCACGCCCGTTCAAATCCGGTAACCGCACGCCGTCACGAACGAGTCGTCGAAAACGTATGCGAGAATCGAAGAAGTGTCTGCGCGTGGCGTGCTCGTAAGGAAGGCAGGTATTGGCCTGATGGCACATGGTCTTTCCCCGGAACAGATCGTGTTCGGTCTCAAGTTTGCGAGCGATCCGCAATTGAGTCCGGACGGCGAGCGGGTTGTCTATTCGGTTTCCAAGGTTTGCGGAGATTGCACCAAGGCCTATTCGGACGTCTGGATCAGCAATCGCGACGGCAGCGATGCCCGGCGGCTGACCCGCACCGGCGATCGGAACGGGAATGCGCGCTGGTCGCCAGACGGTTCGAGAATCGCCTACGTCTCTGGGCGTGAGGGCAAGTCGGTTCTCTGCGTTTTGCGGCTCGATGGCGGCGAGGCCGAGCCGATCGCCACGCATCACCACACGATCGGCACCCCGAACTGGTCGCCGGACGGCAACTCAATCGCCTATAGCGCGGTGACCGATCCGGAGTTTCCGGACGGTCCGCCGAGCTCCGGCCCGGCGCCGATCCGCTTCACCGATCGGCTCGATTACAAGCAGGACACGCGCGGCTACCTGGCCGAAAAGCGCGCGCAGATCTTCGTTGCCGATGTGGCGGCGCGCACGACGCGGCAATTGACGTCCGATCGCGACGATCACATCATGCCGATCCACTCGCCCGATGGCACGAAGCTCGCCTTCATCCGGCTCTACCCGAACGCGATGCGTTCGCAACTCGAAATCCTCGATCTTGCCAGCGGCAGCTTCGAGCGAGTTACCGCAGACGAAGGCTCGATCAGCTACTGGCTCTGGTATCCGGATAGCCAATCCCTGCTCGTTTTCGGCGAACTGGCGCAGGATCAGCAGACCGATTTCTTCGTGCAGGCGGCCGATGGCAGCAGCTGGAAGCGTCTGACGCAGGACTTCGAGCCGACCGGCGGCTACGGTTTCGGGGTCGGTGGCGGCGCGATGCCGATCACCTGGCTCGATGCAAAGACCGCGCTTTTTACCGGCGCCACCCGGGGCCGGCGTGGGCTCTGGACGATCGACGTCACCAACGGCGAGATCACGGAAGAGAAGATCTGGAATCAGAAGGACAACGGCGCCGGCTTCGACGCTTCCGGCCGCTACGTGGCGATGGTCTACGCCTCGAACGATGGCGCCGGTGAGGTCGAGATCTACGATCGCCAGACCGGTGAGAAATCGCGCATCACCTCGTTCAACGCGGCGCGCTTCGAGGAGACGCCGGTCGGCGAGATGACCTATCACGCGCTGGAGCGGAACCGGTACACGATCGACTACTGGATTCTGAAGCCGGCCGATTTCGACGCCTCGAAAACGTATCCGGTCGTGATGAACATCCACGGCGGACCGCACGGCTACTACGGCTGGGACTTCAGCTGGGTCGATCAGGCGCTCGCCGGCGCGGGTTACGTGGTCGTGCTGGCCAATCCGCGCGGCTCCGGCTCCTACGGCGGCGATTTCGCCCGGCAGGTGGTTGGCGACTGGGGCGGCGAGGATTACCTCGACCTGATGGCGGTGATGGACGCCGTGGAGGAGTTGCCGTACGTCGATGCCACCCGCACCGGCGTCTTTGGCTACTCGTACGGCGGTTTCATGAGCTCGTGGATCGTCGGGCACACCGACCGGTTCAAGACGGCGGTGATCGGGTCGCCGGTCGTCGATCTGATCTCGTTCTTCGGCACCGCCGATATCGGCCATTGCTGGGGTGAGTACGAGTTCGGTGGCCTGCCCTGGACCAACAACGCGTGGTACGTGGAACACTCGCCGATCACGCACGCGCACAAGTCGAAAACGCCGGCGATGATCATCCACTCCGAAGGGGATGATCGGGTGCCGATCGGACAGGGTGAGCAGTTGTTCGCGACCCTGAAGAAGATCGGCCTGCAGACCGAGTTCGTGCGCTACCCGGGTGGTCACCACCTCTTCATGCGCGAGGGCGAACCCGCCTACCGGCTCGATGCGCTGAAGCGAATTCTCGACTGGTTCGGCCGCACACTTTAGAACGGGCACGAACGAATACCCCCGAAATGTTTACGGCCAGACCGTAATCCATGAAAGGAACAAACGTGGCGGAATATGCACCGAAAGAAATCCTGGTCGGAATGAAGTCGGCGGTCGATCCGCAGCTCAGCCCGGATGGCGAGTGGGTCGTTTACGGCCTCTCCGGCATCAAATCCGAAAAAGACCGATTGAAGCGCGGTGGGCAGATCTGGTTGAGCAAGCGCGACGGCAGCGAGAAGCGCCAGCTCACCTATCAGGGGACGAACAACGGCGGCGCGCGCTGGTCGCCGGATGGGCAATCGATCGCGTTCGTTTCGAACCGTGATGAAGAACTCGCTCTCTTCGGGCTCGATCTCGCCGGGGGCGATCCGAAGAAGCTCGTCACGCACCGCAACGGCATCGCCGCGATCGAATGGTCGCCCGATGGAACGAAGCTCGCCTACACGGCGGTGATCGATCCCGCCAGGCCCGACACCGAGAAGATCGACAAGGAAGCGCCGGCGCCGATCAAGGCGACCAGCCGCATCGATTACCACTTCGACACGCGCGGCTGGCTCGGCGACAAGCGCGCCCAGATCTTCGTCTACGACCTCGCAGCGGGCGAAGAGAAGCAGCTGACCAACGATCCGGCCGATCACGGGTCACCGCGCTGGTCGCCCGACGGCAAGTCGGTCGCCATTTCCCATTCGACCGGCAGCTTCATGTTCGCGAAGCTCGAGGTGATCGATGTCGAGAGCGGCGAAATCCTCGAACTGATGCCCGGCAACGGCGGACTCGGCGGCTGGAGCTGGACCTCTGATGGCGAAAAGCTGCTGGTCGTGGCCGATCTTGATTTCGAGCAGCACGGGCAGTACTACCTCGTCGATGCCCGCGGTCACGGTATGGATCGCCTGACCGATCTCGCCCAGACACCCGGATCGGCCGGCTACGGCGCCGATCACCCGGTCTGGATCGATGATCGCTACGTTCTGGCGCCGATGCAGCTCAAGGCCCGCTCCGGCATCTACATCTTCGATACCGAAACGGGGCAGGTGCAGGAACTCACCCGCGCCGATCAGCAGTCGCAGGGCTTCAGCACCGACGCGTCGGTCCGCTACGTGGCGCAGGTGGTGAACACCTTCGCCGGCGCCGGTGAGGTGGCGATCTACGATCGCGAAACCGGTGTCTCCACCACGATCACTAACCACAACCAGGCGCTCTTCGAGCAGTTCCCGCCGGCGCGATGGGAGCGACTCGCCGTCGAGCGGAACGGCTTCGAGATCGAAGCCTGGCTGGTTAAGCCGGCCAATTTTGACGCCACCAAACAGTATCCGCTGGTGCTCGATATCCACGGCGGACCGAACGGCGCCTACTACCCGACGTGGAGTTCGCTCCAGCAGATTCTGGCGGGCAACGACATCTGCGTCGTGTTTTCGAATCCGCGCGGTTCCTCCACCTACAGCCGTGATTTCACCAAGGCGGTGACCAAGGACTGGGGCGGCGAGGATTACCTCGACCTGATGGCGATCACCGACGCCGCCATCGCGCTGCCGTACATCGACAGCGAGCGCACCGGTGTCTACGGCTATTCCTACGGCGGCTACATGTCGAGCTGGATCATCGGGCAGACCGACCGCTTCAAGGCGGCGGCGATCGGGGCGCCGGCGTTCGATCTCAATTCGATGTTCGGCACCAGCGACATTTCGTGGTTCTGGGGGGCCTACCAGTGGGGCGGGGATCCCTGGGAAGCGGAGACGATCTACAAGGATCGCTCCCCCAGCGCTCACATCCACAAGGCGGTGACGCCATCATTGATCCTGCAGGCGGAAGGGGATGTGCGCTGCCCCGTCGGGCAAGCGCAAATGCTCTTCGCGGCGCTGAAGAAGCGGAACATCGAGGCGGAACTCGTGCTCTACCCGGGCGGTGATCACCTGTTCGTCTGGTCGGGCGAGCCGATCTACGGCATCGATTTCCTCGAGCGGATCGTGGCCTGGTTCAAGAAGCACCTCGGCGAGGCGAAGTAAGAAACGAGCGCGGCGATGCGGATCTATCTCGGTGGCCCGATGTTCACGCGGGCGGAAGCGGACTACAACCTGGCGCTGACCAGCCGGCTGCGCAACGCCGGGTACTCCGTCTACTGCCCGAACGAGAGTGAACCGATCAACGACAAATCGCTGCCGGCGGTATCGCCGGAGACGATCTACGCCTTCGACATCGCCGCGCTCGAAGAGGCGAATCTGCTTATTTGTCAGGTGAGCGAGGACTCCGGCACGAACTGGGAGGCGGGCTACTTCGATTGCCTGAGCCGCCACGTCGATCCGGGCCGTTACTACGGCGTGCTGGGCCTTGCCACCGACATGCGCCTGCAAACTCGCCCCGACGCCGGGAAAACCGGGGTTGAGAATCAGGCGTTCCATGTCAACGCGCTGGTCGCGGGCGGCCTCCTGAGCTCTCTCGGCGTTTGCTATGACGAAACGGAATTGTTCGCTCGGCTGGCTAACATTCGCGTAGAGCGGGAGTAAAAACCCTCACCCCCGGCCCCTCTCCCGCTGCGGAGGAGTGAGGCGAATGGTGAGGGTTTTCTTTTCTTACGCCCCAATCAACGGAAGCTGCATCGGCATTGGTGGCGGGGTGGGGCGGGCGCCTTCGCCGGGCAGGCCGTATTCCGCGCGCAATCGGTTGATGCGCTCCCGGATGAATTCGCGGTAGACCGCCGGGGTATCGGGAGTCTGGTAATTGCGGCGGTAGCGATCGAGCAATTCGGGGTAGTTGCGCTCGATGGTTTCGAAGTAGTGATCGCGCACAGGGGGAATCAGCCGGAGCGGACTACTCCAGCAAAATGTGGCCCCTGCTTCGCTTGCCGCTTCGAAAATTGCCCGGAGCGCGTCCTCACTGTCAGTGATCCGAGGCATCACCGGCGCCAGGAAGATGCCACTGGGTATTCCCGCTTCGGTCAGCATCTTCATCGCGCGCAGGCGCTGGGGGGGTGGGGCCGTACCCGGTTCCATGATCCGCCAGATGTCGGGATCGAGTGTGGTGATCGTGAAGCAGACGCGCGCTCCCGCCCGTTCCTGGAGGCGGCGAAGTTCATCGATATCGCGGATCACGAGGGGCGATTTCGTCACGAGATGCGCCGGGGTGGAGGAATCGGCGAGCGCCGAGATTATCCCGCCCGTCAGCCGGTATTTCCCTTCTGTCGGCTGGTAGGGATCGGTGCTGGTGCCGATCGCGACCTCATCGCGCTTCCAGTATCGGCTCGCCAGTTCACGGCGCAGCACCCCGACGATGTTCGTTTTCACGAAGAGCTTCGATTCGAAGTCCTCACCGGCGTTCAATCCAAGGTAACTGTGGTTCGCGCGGGCGTAGCAATACGCGCAGGCGTGGACGCACCCCTTGTAGGGATTGAGCGACCAATTGAACCCCATATTCGTCACCCGATTGAGTGCGCTCTTGCATTCGATCTCGGTGTAAGTTGCGCGTGCCATGGATCGAGAATAGAACGCATGTTCTCTTTCGTCAAGAGTTGATCGTTGCGCGGGGGTCCTTGGGCTCGAAGCCCAAGGCTAAGGACGGAAGCAGCTCCGCTGCTTGGGACGTGGCTCAGTACCGCCAACCCCAAGCGGCGGAGCCGCTTCCGTCCTTAACCTGTGGCTACAAGCCACAGGTTTTGATGCGCCTTTCCCTTTACCCTACCGATTCTTCGGCTTGTATTCGAGACCCTGCTCGCCGCACCAGGCCTTGTAATCGGCTTCGATGTGATCGGCCCAGACACTCACGTCGATCTCGCTCGACTGGTACCGGCCGACATCGAGGGTCCACTTGCCGAAGACGTCACGCTGGGCGGTCTCCTCGGCGAAGTTCACGACTTCTTCCGCCAGGTGCGGCGGGATGAAGCTCAGTCCCTCCGGCGTGCCGAGCACGACATCGCCCGGCATCACCGTGGCGCCGCCGATCAGCACCGGGATGTTCACGCCGACCAGCGTCACTTCGAGAATCGCGCTCGGGTGCTGGCCCTGGTGGAAGACAGAGAAATCGGTCAACTCGTCGATGCGCTGGTAATCGCGGATACCGCCCTGGATGACGATGCCCTTGCCGGTACGCCGGCGGACGGCGGTGGCGAGGTTATCGCCGATGAAGGTGCCATCCTCGATCTTGCTGAAGAGATCGACAACCAGCACGTCACCCGGCTGCAACTGGTCGATGATCCAGGTGTTCTGGCCACCGTTTCGGCCCTCGCCATCCTTCATCACCACCGCTTCGAGATCGGGGCGGCGCGGCACGAACTGGGCGGTCACCGCCCGGCCGGTCAGAATCACATCCGGGTGCATATTGATGAACTGGTTCGTGAAATTGAAGTGATAATCGTTGCGCTTTTCGCAGACGGACCAGACTTCATCATTGGTGGCCGCTTTCATCCGTTCGAGGATGCTGTCATCGACCTTGGGCCGACCATCTTCGAGTCGCGGACCCTCCCACAGCGGGGTAAGCGCGGCCACGCGCTCCGGAGAATTGAAGATCATGCCTGTACAACCTTCCGATATGCACGGCGCGGGGTGCTCCGGCCTCCCAGTCCCCCGGCGTAACGTGGAGATTCGTCCGTTACTATAGCCGGAACGAACCCGCCGGGGCGGCCCGGCGCGAATACCAGGAGATGGAAATACCAATGGCGTTCAACGTCAAAAAGCGCGGCAAGCTGACCTACTACTACGAAGGCGACCGCCCGACCCTTTCGGCGCTGGTGACCGAGGAATTGCCCGACGGCGATCTCAAGATCAGTTTCGCCGGCCTCACCGGCGGCTATTCGGCCAAGGGCGTGCTGGGGCTCGATGAACTGGTGACCATGGACCCGAAGCGGGAAGTGCCGCTGGTTTTCCAGTGCTGGGAGAAGTGGCTGCGCGATGCCGGCATCGCCGATTCGCTCGCCGCGGTCGATTTCATCGAGATTCACGCCTTCGGATGCCAGCCGAAGAGTCCGAACCCGCTGCTCGATCCGGCCGGTTTCCAGGCCGAGCAGCAGCGCCTCTACGCGGAATACAAGGAAGCGTACAGCGGCTATTTCGCGGACAATCTGCCCGAGAACGGTGTGCCGTGCCGGTTCACCGTGCACGTTGTGGACGTGCCGGATAAGGCCGCCTCGTACGAGTTCTACGGTACGGCGCTGCTCCAGCGCGCGCTGCAGAAGTAGGAGGGAACAAACCCTCACCCCCAGCCCCTCTCCCGCTGCGGCAGGAGAGGGGAGAACTGCCAAGGGTTTGATGGCGATTCCCCCTCTCCCGTCGCAACGGGAGAGGGGGTCAGGGGGTGAGGGTTGTCTCTCCACCATAGGAAAGGAAACAAACACCATGGGCGATCTCGTTCTGCGCAACGGCCATGTCATCGATCCCGCGAACGGGATCAACGAAGTCTCCGACGTCCGGATCAGCGAGGGGAAGATCGACGCGGTGGCGCGGAATCTCCCCGAGCAGCCGGGCGATCGGTCGATCGATGTCAGCGGGCTCTACGTCACCCCCGGCATCATCGATATGCACGCGCACGTGGCGCACACCCACAGCCGCTCGACCCTCTCGCTTCACCCGCTGGTCAACACGCTCGAATCGGGCGTGACTACCACGGTCGATGCCGGCACCTGCGGCTGGCGCGATTTCGATCAGTTCCGGGTCGATGTCATCGACGCCTCCACCAAGATCCGCGTGCTCAGCTACGTCAATATCGTCGGCTCGGGCATGGGTGGCGCCTGGGAGCACGAAGCACCCGAAATGAACCCGCAGCTCTGCGCCGATACCGCCCTCATGCACAGCGATGTGGTGGTGGGAATCAAGACGGCGCACTACTGGGCCAAGCAGCGGTTCGATGCCAACCACCTGCCGTGGACCGCGATCGACCGCGCGCTCGAGGCGGGTATCCGCGCCGACATGCCGATGATGGTCGATTTCTGCCCCGAGCTGCCGAACCGGCCCTACCCGACGCTGCTCGAAAAGATGCGCCCCGGCGACATTCACACCCACGTTTTCGCCCAGCAGTTCCCGATCATCGATGACAACGGCAAGGTCTTCGAGTACATGTACCAGGCGCGCGAGAAAGGGATCATCTTCGATCTTGGTCATGGCGCCGGCAGCTTCTGGTTCCGCAACGCGGTGCCGGCGATCCAGGAAGGCTTCGTGCCCGATTCGATCAGCACCGATCTACACACCGGCAACGTCGCGGGCGTGGTGATCGACATGCTTGGCTGCATGAACAAGGTGCTCAACATCGGCGTGTCGCTGGAAGAAGTGATCCTCCGCTCGACCGTCACTCCGGCGAAGGAGATCAACCGGCCGGAACTCGGCACGCTCTCGGTCGGCGCTTCGGCCGATGTCGCGGTCTTCAACCTCGAAAAGGGTGATTACACCTTTATCGATTGCGAAAAGACCACGATGCAGGGCGACAAGAAGCTCGTCTGCGACATGACGATCTTCGGCGGCGATATCGTCTACAACGCCAACTGGCGCGGCCACAAGAGCTGGGAGCAGGATTTGATCGATAATCCCACTCCGTTCCACGTCCGCACGCAGACCCAGTTCTAGCACCGAACGGTCAGCGAAAACGACGAGCGGCAGGCATACGACAATTCCGTATGCCCGCCGCTTGTTTCGTGTTCGATCGATTGCCTACGGAGCTTTTTCCAGCGGCGCGGCGAGGAGCAGCGCCTCCAGGGTTTCGCCAGGTTCGTGGCGGGTTTCGCCGATCGGCACGATCAACAGCGCGTTGATGCCGCCGGCAAAGGAGCGGAGGCGGCTCGAACCCTGCGAACCGTTGCCGCGACCGTGCAGCCGGCCGTCTGCCCCGACGT
>JADLGF010000202.1 GCA_020849415.1 Thermomicrobiales bacterium | reverse complement strand
CGGGGTAGTCTTTTGCCAGACACGGCGGCGAGGGGAGCTGGATGCCGATTCGGGTTTTGGCGGTTTCTGATCAGGTCGATCCACGGATTCACAGCGCCTCGATCCGGCAGCGGATGGGTGATGTGCAACTCGTGTTCGGCTGCGGTGACCTGCCTGCCAGCTACCTCGAATTCCTCGCCGATGCCCTCGATCGTCCCGTCTACTACGTCTATGGCAACCACCTGGAGGAAGCGACCCGCGTGCCGGGCGGCGAGCTCTATCAGCCGATGGGGTGCATCGATCTCGGCGGCAGGGTGATCCGGGACGAGTGGAGCGGGCTGATTCTGGCCGGCATTCCCGGCTCGCCCCGCTACGCCGAGAATGAACCGATGCAGTTCTCCGAATTCCAGATCGGCTGGATGCTCTGGAAAATGGCGCCGCGACTCTGGTGGAACCGTCTCCGCCATGGCCGGGCGCTCGATATCCTGATCACCCACTCGCCGCCGCGTGATCTCGGTGACCGTGACGATCTCCCCCACCGCGGGTTCAAGGCACTCCGAACGATGCTGCGGCGGTGGCGTCCGACGTACATGCTGCACGGGCACATTCACATCTACGACCGCTCGCAACCATTCCAGATCGACTTCGAATCGACCACGATCATCAACGTCTATCCCTACCGCGCGCTCGATCTCAATGTCGCCACGGTCATCGACGATCGCTTCCCGCATGATGCAGAACTCCGCTATCCGCCGATGGGCAGCGGGCTGCGCGCGCGGCCGACCCCAGCGGCAACGAAGGAGCCGGCTCATGGATGAGCAGGTGATGGCCGATTTCGAACGGGCGCGCCACCGGGCGTTCCTGAACGATCTCCGCGCCCTCCTCCGGAGGCAATCGAACGACCTGATTCCGTACCACGAAGTGCGGAACCGGTTGCAGCCCGAGGGAGAAACCTACCGGGGCATCCAGGAGGTGCCGATCAGGGAAATCGTCGGGAGCGAGGACCGCTTTCGCGATTTCGATCGCGCCTTCCTGCCGCGCCAAACGCACACCGCCGGTCGCTGGAAGAACATCGATCGGGCCTTCCTCAACGACATCATTCTGCCGCCGATCCAGCTCTACAAGGTCGGGAACGTCTACTTCGTCAAGGATGGCAATCACCGGGTGTCAGTGGCACGGGAGCGGGGCGCGGAGTACATCGACGCCGAAGTGATCGAAAGCCACATCCGGGCGCCGCTCTACGCCGCCATGACGCCGGAGCAGATGCTCCTCCAGGTGGAATACGCCGAGTTCCTGCGCAAGACGAATCTCGACCGCCGGCGACCCGGCCACGATATCCGCCCGACCGCGCTCGGGCGTTATGACGAAATCTGGGAGCAGATTCAGCAACACCAGGCGTTCCTGGCTGAGTCAAGCGACGAGGAGATTCCGATTCAGCAGGCGGTGGAGGACTGGTACGATCATGTCTACCTGCCGATCGTGACCGTGGTGAGCGAACGGGAGGTGCTGCGGCGTTTCCCGAAACGCTCCAGGGCCGATCTCTACCTCTGGATCATGGCGCATCGGGGTCTGCTGGCGGAACGGGAGGGGCGCGATTTGAGTCCGCTCGATTCCGCGCTCGACTACGTGGATGAGCTCGACCGCGATCGCGATCCGGTGGTGGCGATCCGCGAGGCGTTCCGGCTACCGCGGCGCTTCATGCGCCGGTTGCTGGCGAATCCGGAAGACGACATGCCGATGAGCGCGCTGACGGTCGAGCGAACGCCGAACGACGCAGCGGGTTCGGAGTCCGGGGTTCGGAGTTCGAACCCCGGACCCGGAACCCCGGACTCCGAACCGCGTAGGGATGAGTGATTCGATGGTCCTTGATTCTGAATTGGTGTTGTTCGATCTGGATGACACGTTGTGCGATTCGCGGCTGGCGCAGACGCGGCGACTGCAGTACGCGTTTGCGCTGGCGGTGGAAGCGGCCGGTCTCGATGACGCGCCCGATTACGATGCCATGGTTCGCACCGCCCGGGCGCTGGCCGAGCCTGAAGCCGATCACTTTCCCGATGTCTTCGACCAATTCGGCATTGCCGGTGACCGGCCCGTCAGCATCGCCCGGGAGTGGATTCTGGCCAACCGGTTGCATGGGCTCGAGTATTTCCACGACGCCATCGAAACACTGCGGGCAGTCCGGGAAGCCCGCGCCGGCCGGCGGATCGGGATCATCACCAACGGACCGGCGTGGATTCAGCGACCGAAGGTGGAACTGCTCGGCGTGGCGGCGCACGTCGATTTCGTCATCATTTCCGGGGAATTCGGGACGCACAAACCCGACCCATCGATCTTCCGGGAGGGCTTGCGGCTCGGATCGGCCGAAGCGGAGCAAACCGTATTCATCGGCGACAACCCGCTGGCGGATGTCGCCGGAGCGCACGCCACGGGCATGACCTCGATCTGGATCGAGCAAAGCGACATCGTCTGGCCGGAAACCGTTCCGCAACCGCATCACATCGCCGCGAACCTGGGCGAGGTGCGACGGCTGTTGGGAGCCTGAGCTTCGCGCCAGGCGCCAGCGGCCGGATCAGTACGCCGGCACGTACTCAGGATCGACGGGGTGGATGCCGCCTTCGGGGGCTTCGTAGCCATATCCGACCAGCACATCCACAACCGATTCGATGACATCGTCCGGGGTCGAGGCGCCGGCGGTGATGCCGACGGTGTTCCGGCCTTCGAGCCACTCGGGCAGGATTTCGTCCGGCCGCTCAATGTGGAAGCTGGTAACGCCCATCAGATTGCCGATCTCTGCCAGCCGGGCGGTGTTGCTGCTCTTGCGGCCGCCGATGGCGAGGATCAGATCGACACGATCCTGCTCAACCAGTTGCTTGAGCGCATTCTGGCGCTCGCTGGTCGGTTCGCAGATCGTGTTGGCGAAGCGGAACTCTCCCCCGTTCGGGATCACCATCGCCTGCAATTTGGCCGCGAACGGCGCCAGCTCATCGATGTTCTTGGTGGTCTGACTGACCAGCGCCACCTTGCGCGGCGGCGTGACGAGCCCCGGCCCTTCCTTGCCGCGCGGGGAGTTCCAGGGGAGATCCTCGATCTTCTTGGCCGCGATCGCCTTGCTGGTGTTCGCCCAGCCGATCACGCTTCGCACCTCCGGGTGCCAGTGATCCCCGTAGACGACGATGAAGTAGCCCTGGCGGACCAGTTTTTCGGCCAGCCGCTGCACCTTGACCACGAGCGGGCAGGTGGTGTCGATCAACTCAAGACCGGCGGCGTTCGCTTCCTTGGCCAGGTGCGGTCCCATGCCGTGCGCGGTAATCGCAACCCGGCGGAACCCCTGCTCGAGCGCGTCGTTAACCGACGCCTGCCCGACCACACCCTGCGAGCGGAGTCGTTCGACAATTTGCGGGTTGTGGATGATGTCGCCGATCGGCGCGATTGGCGCCTCGGGATTGGCGGCGGCGGAGATCAACTCGACCGCGCGGCGCACGCCCCAGCAGTAGCCGAGCGTCTCCGCAACCACGATCCGCTTTTTGGCGGTGGTTTCGGAACGAGGGGTTGTTTCAGCGGCGGAAACCATAGTGGCCGGTAGCCTCACCGGCGCCCGCGCGGGGAAATCGAGCGCCATAGTTCAAATTCGAATCGGAAGCAGCGGGAATGTGCGGCATCCCCTGCCTCCACATAGTACCGCGATGCGCCGCTCCGATGACGTAGTTCAAGGGCATATTCACCGCAACTGACTGCGATTCTGTCGTTGATCTCACCCCACGCCCCGCACGTAGCCAAGCTGGCGCGAGATCTCCTCGCAGCAGGTCTTGACCAGAGCGATGAGGCGGGGCCATTCATCCTCGGGAGCGCGGTCATTCGGCGCCGACAGGCTGATCGCGCCGGCAATTCGTCCGTGGTGATCGAAGATCGGGGCGCCGATTCCCAATGCGCCGTTGTTGAGATCGCTCACCCCAACGTGGAATTCATCGCGCCGAATCGTGTCGAGCAGGGTTCTGAGTTGGTCCGGATCGGTGATGGTGCGTTCGGTGAACGCCCGGAACGAGGTGGTGCTCAGCACCCGTTCCCGTTCGGCTTCGGGCAGAAACGCCAGGATCACCTTTCCGGAAGCGCCTGCGTTCCACGGCATCCGGCGTCCGGGCTCGGCAAAAACGCGAAGCGCGCGCGGACTCTGCCGCACCTCGACACAGATCGGTCCCGATCGATCCGGAACGAAGAGGCCGATCGTCTCGCGCGTTTCATCGGCGAGTTGATCGACCCACGGCTGAGCGACGTCCCGCAGGCTCAGGGTGCGTTGCACGAGCATGCCGAGGGTCAGAAGCCGAATGCCGAGACGATAGCGCTTGGTGTCGGGATCTCGCTCCAGAAAGCCACCCTGCTCGAGGGTCGAGGCGATACGCAGCACCTGCGGCTTGGGCATACCAAGCGTTTCGCTCAGGTCGGTCAGGCGCAATTCCGGCCGATCGGCGGTAAACGCCTCCAGCACATTCATCACCCGCACGACACTCTCGAGCGCATACGGGTTTGAGCGCCCATCGTCCTGAACGTTCCCGGATTCATCCCGCGCGCCATCACGTTCCAACGTCCGAAGCTTTTCCATTTTTCGATCCTTGACAGTGATTCCAGCCGCTCATAAGATGTTTCCACGAGAGAGACGAGGTAACT
>JADLGF010000201.1 GCA_020849415.1 Thermomicrobiales bacterium | reverse complement strand
GTGGCGTCGGGCACGTTGATGTTGTCGTACCCGACCGCGAAATTCGCCAGCACCTTCAAGTCAGGCGCCGCGTCGAGCACCGCGCCATCGACCGGATCGGTCACGAAGGTGATCGCGGCGCTCGCCCCTTGCAGCAGTTCGATCAGCTCGGGCCGGGTCGGTGGGCGATCGAGCGGGAAGACGCGCGCTTCGATATCGCTCGCCCCGGCAAGCATCGCCATGCCGGCCTCGGGCAAGCGACGCGTGACCGCAATCACGGGTTTGTTGGACATGCTCTTCCTCTGCTCCAGACGATTGAACGCTTGCGAGATTTTACCGGTTCGGGATTGAAACGTTGCGGTCTTCACCAACCAGCGGCAACGCGACCCGCTGTCCCGATTTGGCTGAGATCAGCGCCGCGATACCCGCCTCGAGCGCGGCGGCGCCATCGCGGCCTGATGAGATGACGGGACCGCCATCGAGCAGCGCGGCTCGAACCTCATCAAAGAGACGGCGGGTGGTGCTTATATCCTGCGTGACCTCGATCGGCTCGCGCGTTCCGACATGCGGGTAGGCGCGGATTTCGTCGAGGAGATGCGTGCGCATGATCCACGATTCACCCGCGACCGCCGAGAGGGAAATCAGGCCATCCTTGCCGCGGACTTCGTACGAGGGAGAGGCATTGTGATTGTGAGAGAAGAAGCCGGTCTTGCCACTGGCGAAGCGAACCCAACCATCCGCGGAGCGATCGCTCCACTCCGCTTCGACCGGTCCCCAGGCGCTCACTTCCACGATGTCTCCGCCGAAGTACCGCATGGCGTCAAAGGAGTGGGTGCCGACGTGGATCATGCCGCCGCGTGAGAAGGCGGAAACCGTGCCGAATTCGCCGATCTCACCGGCATCGAGCAGCGCCTTGCCGGCCCGATTCATCGGCGAAAAACGATTTGGGTGGTTGACGATGAGCAACGCGCCCGCTCTATCCGCCGCCGCAATCATGGCGTCGGCTTCGGCCATGCTGGTCGCCATCGCCTTTTCGACGATGATCGCCTTCGCGCCCGATTCGGCCGCCAGGATCGTCAGTTCGGCCTTCTCGGCCGATTGCGTAGTAATCGAAACGACGTCCGGTTTCAGTTCGGCGAGCATCTGCGCGGCATCGGCGTAACCGGGTACCCCCCAACGCTGCTGGAAGGCCTCGGTCTTCTCCGAACTCCGGCCCGCGAACCCGACCAGTTCGTAGCCGGGCGCCTCGATGTAGGCCTGCGCGTGGTTGGTGGGGTGAACGGTGTAGACCCCGCTGTGGCGGTATTCGCCACGAAAGAACTCGGGCGGACGCTTGACCGGCACCTCGTCATCGTAGGTGCTGGCGATCCGGCCCGGTCCGATGATGGCGGCACGAAGGGTGGACATGCGAGTGGCCTCCGGTAGGTGACGGTCTGACGTCCGATGGCCTGGACAGGCGAGGGTATCGTCACGAAAGAGAATCGATCCGTCAAGCGGGATAGCATCGGCCGGCCGGGCCATGAGGAATGGCGGAAACGTCATTGACAACGTGGCGGTGACTGCCTAATATCGCAATTACATCAGACGTCATACCACCGCGATCGCGCCGAGACCGATGCGACGGGTCCCTGTCAGTACGCGCGCTTGCGGTGGCCGGATGATCGATGCCGTATTCGTCGTTCAGGAGGCAGTTACACAATGTCGAAACAGATGACCCGACGATCCGTACTCAAGACAGGTGGCGCCGCCGCCGGCGCGGCATTCGCGCTGCCGACCTTCGCTGGCGCCGGCGCATTCGCCCAGGACGCCACTCCGGCGGCGGGCGGCACCTTCGTATTCGGCACCAGTGCGTTGCCGTGGCCGGAAGTGCACCCGTTGGGCTCGGGCAGCACCACGCAGTGGACGGTGATTCAGCCGACCTTCATGCGTTTGGCGTGGGGCCTGCAGTGGGGCGATGGCATGTCCCCCAGCTTCGAGGCTGACATCGAGCCGGGCGTCGCCGAGTCGGTGACGATCGTCGAACCGGACCGCGTGTGGGAATTCAAGATCCGCACCGATGTCACCTGGCACGACGGCGCGCCGGTCACGATCGACGACTGCATCTTCGGCATCTGGCTCTCCCTGAACAAGGACGCCGCCGCCCGAAGCATGACGGCCCTGCGCCCGATTCTCGGCGCGCCGAAGCTGATGGATGAAGGCGCCGGACAGGCGCAAGGACCGTTCGACTACTCGGTTGAGGGTGTTACCAAGGTCGACGACACTACACTGCGGCTCGAGCTTTCCGTGGCGACGCCCAACTTCTGGGCCGATTCGACGGTGAGCATCTGGCCAATGCCGCTGCACATCCTTGGTGAACAGTCGATCACCGCGATGAACGAAGAGCCGTTCGCGCGCACGCCGGTCGGCAACGGCCCGTTCAAGATCGCCAATTTCGTTGAAGGGCAGTACTACGAACTCGAGGCGTACGAGGACTTCCACCTCGGGCGGCCGCTGCTCGACAAGCTCATCATCCGGTTCGGCGATGGTGACACGCTGACTGCCGCGCTCGAATCGGGCGAAATCCAGGGCACGATTGTCTCGGCCGGACAGGTCTACGACCGGCTGATCGGTCTCGACGGCTTCGTGGGCGATCTTGTTCCTCGGCTGCTGCCGATCGGGTTCGCCATTAACGCCGAGCGCTGGCCGGAACACGCTGGCTCGCTCAACAAGGCGATCATGCACGCGATCGACGTCCAGTCGCTTAGCGATTCGCTCAACAGCGGTACGTTCCGTCCGACGAATTACCTCTTCGAGCACATTGTCGGGTTCGAAACCCCGCCGGACGGCTTCCCGACCTACGATTACGATCCCGCCAAGGCGCAGGCGATTCTCACGGAGATCGGCTGGGATACCTCTACCACGCTCGAATGGATCATGTGGTCGGCGCCCACGGCAACGACCGATGCCATGCAGGCGATGCTCTCCGCCGTCGGGATCAACACCGAGTACAAGGTGATCGATGCCGCCGCTGTGGTGCCCGAGCTTTATCAGGCTGGCAACTTCGACATCGTTCACGCCAACTTCCAGGGCTCGCAGAGCTTCAACTTCATGTGGCTGAACATCGGGTGCCATCTGAAGTATGACGACGGCGGATTCAACTACGCCCGGTACTGCGATGAGAATGTCGATGCGCTCTGGCAGCAGGGGCTCGACGCCACCGACGCCGCGGAGCGCAAGGCGATCTTCGATGAGGTGTCGCTGGCGCTCGCGGCCAATCCGCCGCAGGCGACCCTCTGGCGACCGTCGCTCACCTACGTCTACAGCAGCCGCGTTCAGGGCGCGTTCCCGTATCAGGACGTCTTCTCCGTCCGCGCTCCGTGGGAGCGGGTCTGGATCACGCCGGAGGATTAGCTCGCTCCAAACGGCGGGGCGCCTGCGGGCGCCTCGCCGCCGGACCTTGCGCGATCGCCACATGGATGGTTCGATGACGACCCCGGCCCGGATTCAGACGATTCCGTTTCCGACCCAGGACTATCGAAGCCGCGTGTACGGCGACCGCCGAATTGACTGCTATGTCAGCGTCCCGTCGATGGGGGTTACCTCATCGACGGGATTGCTGTTGATGCTGCACGGCCGTGGCGCCAACGGTCAGGTCAGTCTCGAAGCGGAGAGTCTCGACCTGTCTGATCGGTTCGATCTCGTTGTCACGCGGGTCGAATACCGCCAATCGGGTCGCGAATCGGCTGATGGTGGAGATACCGGCTCATTCGATAAGCCCTACGATTATTCGAAACTCCAGGTGGTCGACTGCCTCCGTGCCGCCAGGACCACGCTCGATCGGTATCCGGAAATCGATCGCCGGCGCCTCATTCTCTGGGGTGGGAGTCAAGGCGGTCACATCGGCGGGCTGTGCCTCATCTACGCTCCCGATCTCTGGTCGGCGGCGATGCTCTGTAGCGGTCCCTCACGCCTGTTCAGCTCGATCAACAAGCAGGAAGAAGGGTTTGCCTGGGACCTGCGTGGTTACGGCGGCCAGACCCTTTGGGAACTGACCCGCGATCCAGCGGACCAACACGTCCCCGAGCACGAATTCGACATCCGAAACCTGCTGCTTCACGCCGCCCGATTTCCTGACGGTGTGCCGGTCGCGCTCATTCACGGCACGCATGACGATATCGTCGATATCCGTCATGCCACCGAACTGACGGCAAAGCTGCGGATGCTCGGCAAACGGGCGGACCTGGTGCCGATCTATCGCGGCAATCACTTGCTCAACACCGCGCCTGCCCAGGACGAGAACTCCCGAGTCAAAGCCTGCGTTAAGTACACCCCTCATCTTTTCACTCATCGCCGCCCCGAGTCGGGTCGGTGGCCACGGGAGACCGTGATCCCGGTCACCGGCGGCACGTACCGCGTGACCTTTGGACATGAAGGAGCGACGCTCCAATTCGAAGCCATGGAGAGCACCAGAGCATGAGCGACAGCGCGAGGATCGAGGAAATCCGCGGGCGGATCCGCGGTCCGGTGAACTCGATGTACACAACCTTCACCGAGGATGGTGACCTCGATTGGCCGGGCATTCGCCAGTTGATCGACAACGGGATCGACGCAGGGAGCGGCGTTTCGCTGCTCACATATGGCGATAGTCAGCTCGAGTTCCTGACAGACGCCGAGGTGTTCGAACTGACCCGGGTGCTGGTGGAGCAAACCGCCGGGCGCGCGCTGACGGTGGCGGCGACGCGGCGCTGGAACACGCGCACGATGCTCGAATTCGCCGAACTCTGCCGTGATCTGGGCGTCGATGTGCTGATGATGCTCCCGCCGGAGCACTGCTTCAGCGCCGAGGGGAAGATCGGCTGGTACAAGGCCGCGGCCAGGATCATCCCGGTGATGATCGTCGGCTGGCCCGATCGCGCCGTGCTCGAAGGCGTGCTCGATGAGCCGCGCATTCTTTCCTTCAAGCAAGATGGCACCATGAACTACGCCATCGATACGCTCGTACGCTTCCCAAAACAGTGGGCGTACATGACTGGTGGCACCTACAAGCGGCAGGTGGTGGAGCGCGCGTACGGCGTTGAATCGTACTTCTGCTGGGGCTCGGGTTTTGCGCCGCACATTGCCAGGGAGTTCCGGACCGCGATCGAAGCGAACGACCTCGCGACCTGCGCCCGCATCGTGCGCGAGATCGAAGCTCCGCTCTTCGGTTTGATGGAGCGCTTCCCGGAGATGTTCCAGGATGTGATCCGGGCCGCCCTGCACCTAAATGGCGTCACCCGGCCGTATCTCCGGTCGCCGCGCCGTTCGCTCACGGGCGCCGAAATCGATGAAGTGGCCGAAGTGCTGCGGCCGTTGGGATTGATCCGTTGACAAGTGGAGGCGCCGCCATGAGCGGTTTCGAACGAGTCGGCGTCGTCGGTGACGTCAATTACATCGCCACCTTCAGCGATGGCGAACTTGTCACCCTGCTGAATGGTCACCCGGAGCGCATTATCGAACTCGACAAGGTGCGGCCGGAACGGCCGGTGTTGCTCCGCCGTTCCTCGGACGATGGCGCGACCTGGAGCGATCCGGCGCCCGCCTTCGCATATCCGTCCGATGTCGGTTTTTCGATGCCGGTCGCCACGGTGGTCGATCAGAATGATCGACTTCACGCCTTCGGGTTGCGGTTCCTGGAGCTCAATTGGCCGGACGGTCCGTGGAAATCGGAGCTGCTGCACACCACTTCCGATGATCGTGGCCGCACCTGGGGCGTCACGAAGTCGATCGATTTCGGCCACGACTACACCGGCTCGATCAACAACGTGATCGTGCTCGATTCCGGGCGCGTCGTGCTTCC
>JADLGF010000200.1 GCA_020849415.1 Thermomicrobiales bacterium | reverse complement strand
GCTGCATGATCACGGTGCCGTCGCTGGGGGCGCGGAGTTCGTGGAGGGTGCGGCCGGCGAGGTCTTCGACCACGCCGAGGAGCTGCCCCTTCTTCACGTCATCGAGCAAACGCACTTCGGAGCGGAGAAAGCCGCTGACCGGGGTGGTCATGGCGGCGTCGGTATCCCCTTCCCCCTTCAGCCGGCGCAGGTTCGGGATGACCGGGGCTTCGCCCGGCAGGATGCCGAGGTAAGTCATGACGTTACGGACACCATCGGCGTAGATTTTTGCATAGTCGTAGTCGAGCCAGCTGCCCGAGGGCGATTCGGTGTAGAGCCAGGGCACGCCCCATTTGTGTGGCTCGGAGAGGCTGCGGCCGACGGTCATGGTCGGGTGGCCCCAGATGATCGGCGTGCCGAAGCGCTGCGCCGCCTCGAAGGCGATCCGTTCCTGCTCGCCGCCCATTTCGGGAAAGCCGACCAGTAACGGCATACCGCCGTAGGTGCTGGAGCTGTGGAGATCGATCAGGAAATCGGCCAGCGGCAGCACCTGTTCGATCAACACGGCGGCGGTGCGCTCACTGGTGGTGCCGTTCGGATTGCCGGGGAAGACGCGGGCCAGATTCTGGCCGTCGATCGGACTCTCGCGGTTCCGGGCGGCGAAGGCAGGCGGATTGCAGACCGGCACCGAAACGTAGTTGCCGCTCATCGTGGCGGGATCGAGCGATTTGAAGACCTCGCGCGCCGCCCACATCCCCTCGTACTCGTCGCCGTGTACCCCCGCCAGCACCACGATCGTCTTGCCCGGCTTCGCGCCGCGGGCGACCAGCAGTGGCAGTTGCAGGGTTGGGCCCATTACGAGCGGCGCGACATCGAGTTCGAACACCGCCCTGGCTCCGGCGGCTACCTGATCGAGATCGAACGTGCCCGGCATCTGGCTCTCCAGTCTGGATAGGAGCGAAGTCAGTCCGGGCAGTATCGCAAGAATCGGCGTGTTCGGCCGGAAACACAGAAGCCCCCGATCGGCCGGGCGTCCGGTCGATCGGGGGCTTCTGACAGAGGGCTACTTTGCAGCCGGGACCGAGACCGCTTCGGCGAGCCAGGCGGCGATGGCCGGCACTGACCACTCGACGGTGGTTGCCTTGAGCGCGGTTTCCGCCGCCATGCGGGCGGAGCGGACTTCCTCGCTCAGTTCATCCGGACGCGCTTCGAAGCCGCCGTACTCCGGGTGCTCGGCGTGGAGCGCCTTGCGGAGTTCGGTGCGGCGCTCGGTGACGCCATCGGGGCGTTCGGCGATGTGACCGACGCCGTTGTAATTCTCGTCCAGGACGATGATGGTCGGGATCGAGCGCCACAGCCCCTTGTTGAGGAAGAGATCGGCCACATCGAGATGCTCGTCGCGCTTTAGCACGCGCACATCGAGCTTGCCCGTCTCTTTAGCGATGCGATCGATGATCGGCAGGCCGTCGGTGCAGTCCGGGCACCACTCTTCCGAGAGGACCAGCAGCTTCACCGGCTGAGACAACGCATCGAACGGCGCGAAATCGATCGCGGCCTTCGCGGCGGCGTCCTCGCCGAACGCCCACATCTCGGCGGAGCGTCCGCCCTCGTGGTTGACCTCTTCCTTCACCTGGTCGATCGTGCGACCCTCTTCGAACTTCGGCTGCAGATTCTCGGACATTCTTCATCGCCCTTTCTTCGGTGAAACCAACCCATGTGCATGATTATGCACGCGATTCCGGGATCGCGCTATCAAAAATGTAGCGACTACCGGTTAGGGAAGTTTGGTGGTGGTCACAGGGTTTTGAACCTATGGAATCCACCAAATCGCCGCGTCGCCTATCCCGCCGTGTTCAGCTTCGCGCGGACCGCCTCGATCACTTTCTCGTTCTTCGGAAAGCCGCCGTCGCGCTCCATGGCGTGGACCAGATCGTCGCCGACCCGGACATCGAACGCGCCGTCGTGCCAGGGGATGATGGTGATCGAGGAAATCTTCGTGCGGAATTCGTTCATCAGCGCGCTGGTGAGCTCCAGCGTCTGGGGTGCGTAGCCACACTCGGCGCAGTAGGTGATCTTGATCGGAACCGCCATGGGTAACCTCCCGTGAATCCCGGACGATCCGGGCGAATGCACTCGATGCGAGAAGTCTAGCCGACGCGCTCGGCGTCATCGTACTGAAGGCGGCGTTTTGTCAGTGCGACGGACTCATTAAGGTACAGTGCCATCATTGAATCGTTGACTATCATCAGGGGGCGCGGGAACGATGAGCGCAGTGGCTGATAACCTGCGATCGGATATCGACGAGATCATGCCGGGCGTGATCGCCGATCGTCGGTACCTGCACACGATTCCGGAACTCAGTCTTGATTGCCACAAGACGGCGGCCTACGTGCTCGAACGCCTGAAGGCGATCGGGGTCGAGGATATCCAGACCGGCATCGCCGAAACGGGCATCACGGCCCTCGTGTGCGGCACGAAACCGGGCGGTGACAACCGGGTCGCGCTGATCCGGGCCGACATGGATGCGCTGCCGATCCACGAGGAGAATCAAGTCGAGTACATATCGACCGTGGCGGGGGCGATGCACGCCTGCGGGCACGATGCCCACACCGCCATGCTGATCGCGATCGCGCAGCTCCTCGCCGAGCGGCGCGATCAGTTTTCAGGGACGGTGAAGCTCCTCTTCCAGCCGGCCGAGGAACTCCCGCCAGGTGGCGCCAAGCCGATGATCGACGCCGGCGTGCTCGAAAATCCGTACGTCGACGCCGTCTTCGGCATGCACGTCGGTTCCGATGTGCCGTCGGGGCAGATCACCTACCGGCCCGGGCCGGCGCTCGCCTCCGCCGATTTCTGCTACATCACGATTCAGGGCCATGGCGGGCACGGCGCCATGCCGCACCTCACGGTCGATCCGGTCGTCGTCGCGGCGCACGTTGTCGTGGCGCTGCAAACGATCGTGGCGCGCAATCTCGATCCGGTCGAGACGGGCGTGGTCACGGTCGGGATGATCGGCGCCGGTGAGGCGAACAACGTCATCCCCGATACGGCCGAACTGCGTCTGACGATTCGCGCCTTCCGGCCGGAGGTGCGCGATTTGCTCGAACGGCGGCTGACCGAGATCACCACCGCCGTCGCCGAGGGTTTCGGCGCGACCGCGACGGTCGATTACCGGCGCGGCTACCCGCCGACGATCAACGACGAGGCGTACACGGC
>JADLGF010000199.1 GCA_020849415.1 Thermomicrobiales bacterium | reverse complement strand
TTGCAAAGCTGACCGCCGCCTCCACCTGCTCGCGGGATTCGACACGCGGGATGATCACCCCTTGCGCGCCCGTATCGAGCGCCCGCGCCACCAGCGGGTAGGAGAGATCAGTCGCGCGCACGATCGGCGAGATGCCGAACGCCAGAGCCGATTGCACGAGGTTGACCATCGTTTCCCATCCGAACATGGCGTGCTCCATGTCGAGGAAGAGAAAATCGTGCCCCGCCAGTTTGAACTTCTTTATCATGCCGACGGTGCGCGTTTCCGCCACGATCGGCCCGGTCACGATCTGCCCGGCCTTCAACGCCGCCTTAACCTGATTCGTCTGCAACACCCTACCCCCTCAGCCAACCCGTTGTAGGGGCGGCCCTTGTTGGCCGCCCGGTCGCCCGCAGGCGACGGCCTGCCCGGTTCGTGAAAACCCGATTTCGCTCGGAAACATCCCGATTCGCAACGAGTCCGGCCGTTCGGCCGGCGGGAGGCCAACAAGGGCCTCCCCTACGAAGCGCGTTGTGCTTCCTCTAAACGTCCTTGACCTGCACACCGGCCAAGTCTTCGAGGATCGTCAGGAGGCCGCTGTGGTCGAGTTGACCGCGACCGGCGCTGCTGGCGGCGTCGAAGAGTTGCGACACCAACGCCGTCACCGGGATCGGCGATCCCTGCGTGCGGGCGGTCGCCAGCGTGTTGTTGAGGTCCTTGCGGTGGAGATCGATCCGGAAGCCCGGCGTGAACTCACCCTTGATCATGCCCGGGCCGCGCATATCGAGCACCCGGCTGGTGGCGAGTCCGCCGCCGAGCACCTCGAGCACCTTGGCTGGCTCCACACCCGCCTTGGCGGCGAAGACCAGGGCTTCGGCGAGTCCGGCGATGTTCACCGCCACCGCGATCTGGTTGGCCGATTTCACCGTCTGGCCGGCGCCCGGTCCCCCGCAGTGGACGATCGTCTTGCCCATCGCTTCGAAGATTGGCTTCGCCCGATCGAACGCCTCGGCGCTGCCGCCGACCATGATGCTGAGCGTGCCGGCGATCGCGCCCTTGTCGCCACCACTGACCGGAGCGTCGAGCGACTGTCCGCCGCGCGTGGCCACCGCTTCGTGCACCAGCAGCGATGAGGTGGTGGCGATCGTGCTCATGTCGATAATCAACGAACCGGGCTTGACCGCCTCGATCAGGCCGCCTTCACCGAAGACCACCTTCTCCACATCGGGAGAATCAGGCACCATCATGATCACGACATCGGCCTGCTTGGCAACTTCGAACGGTGTCGCCGCGCCGATCGCACCCGGAATCTCGGCCACCATCTCAGCGACCGATTCCTGCCGCCGGCTGTTCAGCACCAGTTTGTAACCGGCGTTCGCCAGGTTGCGCACCATCGGCTTGCCCATGATGCCGAGTCCGATGAATCCGATTCGCTCTGCCATCTCAATCCCCTTTTACGAATGCAATTTGACTACTTCCCGGCCGGCCAGTAGCCGAGATCGCGCAGCCATTTGAGTCCATACTCGGTGCCGTTAGCCGGGCGGTACTCGAGCCCGACCCAGCCGTCGTACCCGACGTTATCGATCGCGGTCAGCACGTACGGGTAATTGATTTCTCCGCTGCCCGGTTCGTTGCGATGCGGGCTGTCGGCGATTTGCACGTGACCGATCCAGGTGAATTCCTTCGAGATCGTGTGCACGAGATTCCCCTCGGTCCGCTGGGCGTGGTAGACGTCGTACTGCACGCGCAGGTTCGGGTGGTTGATCTCCTTGGCGATCTCGAACCCCGCCGCCGGCCGATCGAGGAGGAACCCGTACATATCGAACGGATTGATCGGCTCAAAAACGAGCTTCACATTTGCGCTCGCGGCAAGATCGGCCGCCATGGCGAGGTTCTCCTTGAGCGTGTCGAGTTGTTCATCGATGGAGACATCGCCCAGTTTCAAACCGGCCAGGCAGTTCAATTTTTCGGTGCCGAACAGGGTAGCGATTTCGAGCGCCCGCTCGACCCCCTCGCGAAATTCCTCGCGGCGGCGGGGATCGTTGGCGGTGCCACGCTCACCGGCCGCCCAGTCGCCCGGCGGCAGATTGAAGAGCGCGTTTGTCAGGCCGTTGCGCGCGATCGCATCGCGCACGGCCGGAATGTCTTCCTGATAGGGGAACATGAATTCGACCGCGCGAAAACCGGCGATCGCCGCGCGATCGAACCGCTCCACAAACGGGTACTCGTTGAACATCATCGAAAGGTTCGCCGCAAAGCGGGGCATGCCATCTCCTGACCGGGCGTGAAACGCGCTTCGCCCGGCATCGTAGGAGGATTGACGGAATCGGTCAAGAACGATCCGATCGACAACGATGGCGGCTAGAATCAGCGGGAAATCTGAACGCCCGTGAGATTGAGAAGGGTACGCATAGTGACCGAAACGCAAACTACGTTCAAGCCGTGGACTCCGGAGGAGATCGTCGATCTCCTGGCGCCGGCTGAGGCCGTGATTTCGCCCGATGGCGCGATGGTCGCTTTCACCGTGGCGGCCGGTGGTGTGAAGGGTGAGCATCCGGAGCGGACGGTCTGGCTGAGCCGGAATGGTGAGCCGGCGACGGCGTTCACGACCGGACTGTTCAACGACGTCGAACCGGTCTGGTCGCCGGACAGCGCGAAGCTGCTCCTCATTTCGGACCGCAAGGAACGCGGCAAGGAGCGCCTCTACCTGCTGCCGGTCAACGGCGGTGAAGCGCGGCCGCTCGGCGACCTCGAAGGTGACTTCGCGAAGCCGATCTTCTCACCGGACGGCTCGAAGGTGGCGGTGATCCGCACCGATCCTGAAACGGACGAAGAAAAGAAACGGAAAGAGGCGAAGGAAGACCAGATCATCGTCGAGGAGCAGCCGAAGTACAGCCGGCTTTGGGTCATCGATGTTGCGAGCGGGAAAGCGCGCTGCCTCACCTTCGGCGATCGCAACATTTACGACGCGACCTGGTCGCCGGACGGCACGCAACTCGCTGTGGCGTGGACCGACACGCCGGAGATCAACAGCCATTTCATCGGCAGCACCCTGGCGCTGATTCCCGCGAGCGGCGGACTCGCCCGCGAACTGGCGCGCTTCACGATGTCGCCGGGCAACCTCACCTTCGCCGAAGCGAACGGCCAGCCAGTGATCGCGTTCGCCGTCGAAGGTGGTTCGTCCGATCCGGCGACATCGGTCTGGATCGTGCCGGTCGATGGGAGCGCCCCCGCCCGGAATCTCATGCCGAACTACGCCGGGCAGGTCGAAGCAGTCGTCGGCATCAGCGGTGAACCGGGCTCGGTCTGCCTCCGGATCGTCGAGGGCACCCACGGCAACCTTTACAAACTCGATCTGTCGTCGGGCGCGATGACGGCGGTGACTCCGAACGGGATGCACGGCGCAGGGAGCGTCACCAGCGGACCCTCCGTTTCGCGGGACGGATCGAAACTCGCCTGCATCTGGTCGGATGGCGACCGCGCCCACGAAGTGTTCGTCGCCACGCCGGGCGGTGAAGCAACGGCGGTCAGCGACTTCGGCAAGGATGTCAACTCCCGCCTCCAACCGGTGCAGCAGGTGACCTGGCGCTCCGATGGCGTCGAAATCGAAGGCCACCTCACCCTGCCGCACGGCTACGAGGAGGGCAAACGCTACCCGCTGATCGTCGAGATTCACGGTGGACCGAGCTGGCAGTGGGAAGACCGGCTGATGCTCAACTGGCACGATTGGGCGCAGTTCCTCGCCAGCCATGGTTTCGCCGTGCTCGCCCCGAATCCGCGCGGCAGCACCGGTCGCGGTTCCGAATTCCAGAAGCTGCTCGTAAACGATGTCGGTGGCGGCGAAGTGCGCGATCTGATCACCGGCGCGGAGGCGATGGTGGAGCGCGGTATCGCCGATCCCGACCGCCTCGGTATCGGCGGCTGGAGCTGGGGTGGCTACCTGACCGCCACCACCATCACCCGCACGTCCATGTTCAAAGCGGCGGTGATGGGCGCCGGCCTCGCCAACCTGATCTCCGATCACGGCACCGACGACATCCCGAACGCGAACCTCCTCTACTTCCCCGGCCACCCCTACGAGCACCTCGATATGTACTGGGAAGGCTCGGCAATCAAGCGCATCACCGAGTGCACCACCCCCACCCTGATCGTGCACGGCGATTCCGACGATCGCGTGCCGCCGAGCCAGGGGGCCGAGATGTTCCGGGCGCTGAAGGTGCTCGGCGTACCGACGCAATTCGTCCGCTACCCGCGCGAACCGCACGGCTTCCGCGAGCGCGCGCACCAGATCGATCTGCAGCAGCGGATCCTCAACTGGTTCACGAAGTACCTGCGAGCCACTCCCTAGATCCCCGTTTGCCTCACATTTGGCGCTGAACCGGGTTTGCGTATCCCCGATTCAGCACCAAATGTGGCACTGAGCACAAGGAATTGGCATTCGATTTGTGCACATGATATGAATACGCGAATACGACACGATCAGTGCCAGCATGCCGGTGGTTGTTCCTGACACTATTCGTGCCCGTACGGACAGGGAGAGTATCGATGAGCTCAGCGCCAATCGGGGTTTTCGATTCGGGAGTCGGTGGCTTAACGATTGTTCGTGAGATTCAGCGGCGGTTGCCTGGTGAATCGGTGATCTACATCGGAGACACAGCCAACTGCCCCTACGGAAACCGGAGCACGACCGAAATCCACCAGTTGGCCCGGCAGATGGTCATGAGATTGCAGCGCCACGGCGTGAAGATGGTGGTCATTGCCTGCAATACGATTTCGGTCAATTGCATAGGAGAACTCCGGGCCGAGTTCCCGAACCTGTCCATGGTGGGCACCGCTCCGGCCGTCAAACTGGCGTCATCCGTTTCGAAGTCGCGCCGGATCGGGGTGCTGTCAACCATCGCCACAGCGAACAGCGCATACCAGGCGATGCTCGTTGAGCAATTCGCTTCGGACTGCAAGGTGGTCAACATCGGCACAAATGAACTGGTGCCCAGGATCGAGCGAGGCGCCTGGTCGACCGAACTCCCGGACGTGCTGCCGGACGTGCTGGCGCCGTTTCGGGAGGCAGAGGTCGATGCGCTCGTCCTCGGTTGCACCCACTATCCGCTGCTGCGCAACGAGATCAGCCAGATCCTCGGTCCCGGTGTCGCGGTGCTCGACTCCGGCGAAGCGATCGCCCGGCAGGTCGGCCGCGTCCTCGAGTCGAACGGCCTGCTGAACACATCAGGCGAACCACCGACCTACCGCTACCTGACCACCGCCGAATCCCCCGCCCTCACGAACGTCCTCGAACGTTTGGGCATCCCGCAAACGGTCACGTTGTAGGGTTGGAAACGGGGCGGTGACTGCCGCCCCGTTTCTCATTACTAACGACCAACGACTACCGGCCCGCGTTCAGCAGGCGGGTAGCGGTTTCGATATAGACCTTCGCTTCGGTCACGAGATCGTCAATGTAGCCGGCTTCGTTGGCGCCGTGGGCGTTCTCGCCGTACGGACCGTATCCCACCGTATCGATCCCCTCCTTGCGGTAGAAACGACCGTCGGTGGCGCCGGCCCAGGCGACGAAGTACTCCGGCTCCTGGCCAGTGACCGAGCGGATGCTTGCCTGGATCGCCTGTACCAGCGGCGAATCTTCCTCGGTGATGTTCGCCTCGATGTAGTGATCTTCCGGATCGACAATCAGGGTGTACTTGAAATCAGGATCGGTCGCCGCCACCGCGTCGAGCTGGGCGCGAATCTCGGCCACCACCGAATCCTTCGTTTCGCCCGGAATCAGCCGGCGATCGACCGAAATCTTCGCCTCACCCGGCACAACGTTGTGGGCGACCCCCGCCTCGATCATGTTGACGCTGATCACCGGCTTGCCGATGGCGGGGTGGAACTTGTCGATGTCCCCCTCCAGCGCCAGGATCCCCTTCGCCGCCTTGGCGATGGCGTTGATGCCGGTCGCGCGAGCCGCCGCGGTGTGTGAGGCGCGGCCGTGGAAGATCACCTCGAGCGCCAGAATGCCGCGCTCGGCGTTGCGCACCTTCAGATCGCTCTTCTCACCGATCAGCACGTAATCGGGCCGGGGCAAATTGCCCGCCTTGATCTCCTCGATCACCGCCAGGGTGCCGAAGCGGGCGCTCAACTCCTCATCGGAAACGACGTGCGCCTGCAGGCAGCCCTTGAGCGGCGTGTGCTTCAGCGTGTCAATGACGTAGAGCATCACCCCGACCGAACTCTTCATATCCGAAGCGCCGCGGCCGAAGAGCTTCTTGCCATCCTCGCTGACCCGCGGCTCGAACGGTCCGCTGATCCAGGCGTCCGGATCGGAGACCGGCACCGTGTCGAGGTGGCCGTTCATGGCGATGGTCGGGCCGGTGGCCGGATCGCCGATCGATACGATCACGTTCGGGCGGTTCGGATCGTTGGCGACGATGGTGAAATCGATGTTCCGCTCGGCGCACCAATCAGCGACGAAATCCATCACCGCTTTCTCTTCGCCGCTCGTGCTCGGGATCGCAATCAGCTGGCTGGCGATACGAATGATGGCGTCACGATCGACGGCCTCGACCAGGGGATGAACAGACACGGGGCACTCCAGAGGCAGAACGGGACCGGGTGGGCCCAAAACGAAGAACGTGGCGGGAGGCAAACCCCCCACCACGTTCACCGTAACCGATTCAGGCGATTTTCGCCGCTGTTCCGGCCGGTATCAGAGCCGTTCGAAGCGGGCGACGTTCAGCACGAAGACGACCGCGCCGCCGACCTCGACCTCGAAGTTCTCGGGAATGTAGAGCAGCCCCGGTTCGAGCGCCGGCGAATAGGGCACCGCGATCTGGGTGCGGCGACGGCAGGTGCGCTTGAGTACGTCCATCACCGGCTGTACCTGCTCGTCCTCGACGCCGATCAGGAGTCCGGTATTGCCGGTACGCAGGAACGAACCGGTGGTGCTCACCTTGGTAAAGCGATAACCGGCCTGGATCAGGGCGTCGGTCAGCGCGTCAGTATCTTCATCCTGCACGATGGCGATGATCAGTTTCATCAGCCGATCCTCCTTGCTGTGGAATCGCACAGATGCGACATCACGAGTGTTCGCCGATTCTAGCAGAGCCGGAACGCGATCCGCGCAAAGTCTGTGAAAAGCGTCACGAGCCGTGGCGGGCTTGTGGTGCGTGCAAACCCCTATGGCTGCAAGCCATAGGCTGAGAACGGAAGTGGCTCCGCCACTACGGTTCGACACCACCAATCCCAGTGGCGGAGCCACTTCCGTCCTCAGCGTCGGACTTCAGTCCGATGAGCCTCCGATGCCTGCCCCTCTCCCTACTTCAACGACATCAACGTCACGGTGCTGAGCACGCCCGGTGTCCGCTGGATCGTCTTCATCACCAGTTCGCCGATCCGGCGCGGATCATCAGCCTCGATCACCGCCACCAGGTCGTAGGTGCCGGCAACGTGATCGACCCGCTCGATGCCCGCTTCGTTCAGGGCGTGCTCGATCGCTTCCGGCGCGCCGGCTTCCGCTGTAATCAACACGTAGGCACGCATGATTTCCCCCTCGCTTCAGCCGGTATCGCCGGCGATCACCCCTGCGGCCGCCGCCAGAGCGGCTGCATACCCACACCAAGGATAATCTGCCGCTTGACGTTGATTTCGGCCTTGATCAGTTCCTCGTAACAGCGGGCGACTTCCCCGTCGAGCGCTGACTGGCCCACCTCCCGGCAGCGAACGTAAATCGCCGCCAGCACCCCGGTCCGCTCCAGCTGCCGGACGTGGCCGATCCAGGGCACGACCGTCAGTTCAGCGGGATTCGGCATCTCCGGCCGCAGCCGGCGAAACGATTGCAGTCGCGCGTCCGGACTTCCGACAATGCCGTCGACAATCAACATCGGCGGCGAGAGGAGGGTGTGGCGCATGTCGATGATCCACGAGCGCATCGCGTACGGGAAAAAGAGGCTGACCACGTCGTGCGTGGCGATCGCCTCGATCACGTCCAGGTGAAACGATTCGCGAGCCGAATCCATCGGGTTACCTCGCCGGCGGCCAGTGCTTGCTGATCGCCTCGATCAACAGATGGTGGATGTGACCGTTGGTGGCGACGCACTGCCGCCCGAAGGGATCGAACGGCCCACCCGTGTAATTCGTCACCACTCCGCCCGCTTCCTCGACCAGCAGACCGCCGCTTGACATGTCCCAGGCTTCGAGCGATTGCTCCCAGTAGCCGTCTATGCGGCCGGCTGCGACGTACGCGAGATCGAGCGCGGCGGCGCCGGCGCGGCGCGGTCCCTGTGAGGTGAGCAGCATATCGGCCCAGATCGGCAGATTCTCCTCCCGCTCCTTCAGATTGTAAGAAAACCCGCTCGCCAGCAGCGATTCGATCAGATTGTCGATCGTCGAAACCTGCATCGGCTTATCGTTCAATGTCGCGCCCTTGCCGAGCTCGGCGGCGAACATCTCGTCCAGCATCGGGTTGTAAACAACTCCGAGCAGCGTCGTATCGTGCTGGCGCAGCGCGATCGAGACCGCGAAGTGCGGATAGGCGTGCGCGTAGTTGGTCGTGCCATCGAGCGGATCGAAGATCCAGACGTAGGGGGAATCGCTGAAAGCGGCGTCGTGGGTCGAGCCCTCCTCGCCGATCATGCGGAACCCGGGGAAGGCGGCCTTGAGCCGGGCGGAGATGTGGGCCTCCGAGGCGCGATCGGCGTCGGTGACGAGATTGACGATCCCCTTGAAATCAACCTGGCGGCGCGCGCCGAATTTCTCGCGCAGAATCGCGCCCGCTTCCCGCGCGACGTCCAGCGCCAGTTGATACGCCCCTTCAGGCACCACGATTTCGTTCGTTTCGACCTCGGTCATGGATTCGCGTTCTCCCCTGAGACGGTGTCATCATTCGCAATCATACGCATCGGCAGACGGGGATCGACATCGAGTTCCCAGCCGGCCTGTTCGCCCCGGTGCAACGCCTGATAGCCGGCGCCGGCGATCATCGCGGCATTGTCGGTGCAGAAAGTTATCGGCGGGTAGTGCAGCTCCGGGGCGCCCGATCCGCGAAACTGCCGTGCGATCGCCTCCGCCATCCGCTCCCGCAGGGCGCGATTGGCCGCCACGCCGCCCGCCAGCAAGATCGAACGCGCCTCGAACGCCGTCGCGGCCGCAATCGTCTTCTCGACCAGTGCCTCGACGATCGCGCCCTGATACGACGCCGCCAGATCGGCGACCGGCAGATCGTCCCGGAAGACCGGTGGCCGATGCTCGGCGAATCCGCCCGGCGGCGGCGCCACTTTCGGCGGGCCGGGCAACCGGTACGGCTCGACTTCGCGCAGCAACGCCGTCTTCAACCCGGAGAAACTGAAATCATAGGGCCGGTTGAGCCGCGCGACCGGCAGGGAGAATCCGCCCGGATCTCCTTCGGCCGCCGCGCGCTGAATAGCCGGTCCGCCCGGATAGCCAAGTCCGAGGAGGCGCGCGCCCTTGTCGAACGCTTCGCCCGCCGCATCGTCCAGGGTCCGGCCCAAAAGCCGGTAGTGCCCCGGCTTTTCGACGTGGATCAATTCGGAGTGGCCACCGGAAACGAGCAGACATATCGCTGGCAACGGCGGCGGTGCAGCCCGTTCGCCCGGATTGCGCAGCCAGTTGGCCGCGACGTGCGCCTCGAGGTGGTTGACCGGCACGAGGGGCCGATCGAGCCCGTAGGCCATCGCTTTGGCGAAGTTCACCCCGACCAGCAACGATCCGGCCAGGCCGGGCCCGTGGGTGACGGCGATAGCGTCTAAATCAGCGCGAGTGCAGCCGGCTTCGGCGAGCGCCCGTTCCACCACCGGCACGATCGCCTGAACGTGCGCGCGCGCCGCCAGTTCCGGCACGACGCCGCCGTGTGTTTCGTGCAGGTCGATCTGCGAGGCGATTACGTTCGAAAGCACCCAGGTGCCGCCAAGGACCACTGACGCGCCCGTTTCATCGCATGAGGTTTCGATACCGAGGATCTTCATTCAACGCTTTCCGTGGCCGGGATGGCCGTATCGAATGGCAGGTGCGGCGAATCGACCAGCCGGCCGTCCATTCTCCGCATCAGCAAGCGGCGGCGGTCATCGAAGAGCGCCAGGAAGGAGGGATCGCGCAGCGGCCGGGAGACCATTACCCAGGCATCTTCACCGTTGTCCGTGTAGTAGCGGGGGCGCACCCCCTGCACGGTCATCGCGTATTTCTCGTAGAGCCGTTGCGCCACCCGGTTCGAAACGCGCACTTCCAGGGTGAGCCGGGCGGCGTCGCGGTTGATCGCCTCCTCGAAGAGGGCCGCCAGCAACACCTCGCCGAGTCCCTGCCCCTGGTAGACCGGATCGACCCCGATCGTGGTGATGTGCGCTTCTTCGTACATCACCCACATACCGGCGAAGCCCGCCACTCCGGGTCTATCCGGTGGATCGTCGTGCTTGCGTGTCAGCGAACTGACGATGCGCGTGAGCCCGCGCCAGCCCGTCGCGGTCGATGAATGCTCCGCGCGCCGGCCGTCGCCGGTGAGATCGCGCAGCACGAGGTAGCAGTTCTGTTCGGGATAGCGCAACTCCCGGCGGTACGCCGATTGCGGCCAGGGATTGGCGAAGCAGCGCCGCTCGACGCGCCCGACCTCGGCCACGTCATCCAGCGTCATGAAGTCGAGCTGGAAAATACCCCCGTCCATCGACGATCAATCTCCGGCCGCCGCGCCGGCCCGAGCGTGTGCGTAGGCGGGTTGGAGCAGGGTGAGATCGTCCGGACCGTGCCGCTCGAAGCGCGCGGCGGCGAGGCTCGCCAGCACCAGTGGATCGCGACGATAGCCGGCGCCGGTTCGCACGATCTGTGCCTCGGTCGCCAGTTCCGCCGGAACGTCGCCCACCATCAGGCACGGTTCACCACCGGTGAGTTCGGCGCCCAGCTCCCTGACATCGCCGTGGAAAGGCAGCGAGAGTTCCGCGCCCGCCGCCGAAAAGCGTTGCCAGACGATCCGGCCCCGCCCGACCGCCACCACCGCGATCACCTCGCGCTCCAGGCCAAGCCAGGGTTCGGCGGTGATCGCCAGGGTCGAAACTCCGACAACCGGCAGGTCGAGCGCGAAGGCGAGTCCCTTGGCGAGACTGACCCCGACGCGCAGGCTGGTGAACATTCCGGGACCGTTGGCGACGCCGATGCCGGCCAGATCGGCCGGTTTCACACCGGCGAGCGCCAGGCATCGATCGACCTGATCGAGCACGGATACGGTCTGGTTTCGGCCGGCGTTCCAGGTCAACGCGATCTCGGCGCCCTCACCATTCAGGCCCACGCCGGCTTGATCGGTGGAGGAATCGATGGCCAGGATCGGGCCGGAGAGGCGCATTCGCGATTTACCCCAAGGTTAACGATTCATACCGTTCGGAGGAGCCACGCCGCTCCATGCTTTGCTAGTATGAACGAGAATCGTTGAGTACGATTGGTCAAAAGCGACGCAACATCGGTAAATTCTGGCGTTTAACGCCGCGATTGCGGCGGTCCGGTGGGTGTGAAACGGTATGCAACAATCCGGTAACCTGCCTCGACTGAACGAAGAGGCGCTGATCGTCGAGAAACCAACGCGGACCGTTTGGCAACGGCTCGGACGCGAGGAGGTCATCTTCCTCCTCTTCGTTTTTCCGAACCTCTTCCTCTTCGCCGTCTTTACGTTCTGGCCGATGGCCAGGGCCTTCTACCTCTCCGGCGTCCGCTGGGACATGATTTCACCGACCAAGCGCTGGGTCGGGCTCGCCAACTACGAATACCTCTTCAACAACGATGCCTTCCGCAAAACCCTGGTCGCCTCGCTCTATTACACGGTCGGAACGATCGGCGGCACGCTGATTCTCGGCCTCCTGGCGGCGCTGCTGCTGAACCTGCCGCTCCGCGGTCGTGACGGCGTCCGCGCCGCCGTCTTCGCTCCGAACCTGCTCAGCGGCGCGGCGATCAGCATCATCTGGGTGTACATGTTCGATCCCCGCTACGGCATCATCAAGGAAATCCTCGGCTGGTTCGGGGCCTCATCGCCGAACTGGCTGCGCGATCCCGATTGGGCGATGCCGGCGGTGATCGTCGTTTCGATCTGGCGCACGCTCGGCTTCGCCACCGTTATCTACCTGGCCGGATTGCAGGCGATACCCAAGGATCTCTACGAAGCCGCCAAGGTCGATGGCGCCGGCGCGTTCTGGCGTTTCCGCTCGGTCACGATCCCGATGCTCTCGCCGATCCTCTTCTTCCTGATGGTCACTTCGGTGCTCAGCTCGTTCCAGAGCTTCGACATCATCCGGGTGATGACCCAGGGCGGCCCGGTCGATTCGACGTCAACCCTCATCTGGTACATCTACGAACAGGGGTTCATCGCCATGAACGCGGGACGTTCAGCGGCGGCAACGGTGATTCTGTTCCTCTTCCTGCTCGTGTTCACCCTCTTCCAGGTGAACTACTCGGAGCGCAAGGTGCACTATGGCAGCTGAGCCATTCGAGGTCGCAGTGCCGTCGCAGGGGTTCCTTTCGCGCAGGCGGAAGGCGCAACTCGGCCGGGCCGTTTCGTACTTCATGATGCTCCTGTTGCTGATGCTGATCGGCGTGCCGGTCTTCTGGATGGTTTCCGGTTCACTCAAGACCACGCAGGAAATCCAGGCGATTCCAATCAAATGGCTGCCGACATCCCTGCAGTGGGAGAACTTCCGCGAAGCCTGGAACGCCGCACCGTTCGGCCGGTTCTATCTGAACACAATCATCACGACGGCCTTCGGTTCGGGGCTCGAGTTGCTGAATGCGACCTTTACCGCCTATGCGCTCGCCTTTCTCCGGTTCCCCAGGAAGACGCTGGTCTTCGTCCTCATCCTGATCGCCCTCATGATTCCGGATGAGGTGGTGGTGCTGCCGAATTACCTGACCGTCGCCGGCATCCCATTCTTCGGCTGGAACTGGATCAACACCTACCAGGGCATCATCATTCCGGGCGCTTCGGTGGCGTTCGGCGCCTTCTTCCTCCGCCAGGCGTTCCTGGGCCTGCCCCGGGAGGTGCTGGATGCGGCCCGGGTCGATGGATGCGGCCACGTGCGGATGCTCTGGGACATGGTAGTACCGATGGCTCGCCCCTCGATCCTCACCTTCGGGCTGATCTCGCTGGTGGCTAAGTGGAATGAGTACCTCTGGCCGCTCGTAGTTACCAACGAAGACCGGATGCGCACCCTCACCGTCGGCCTCACCTATCTCTTCGACAGCGAGGGGAACACCGAGTGGGGTGTGGTGATGGCCGGCACGGTATTCGTACTGGCGCCGCTGATCATCATCTTCATCTGGGCCCAGCGATTCATCATCGAGGGCATCACCTCCGGCGCGACCAAGGGCTAACTGCCCGAGAAATCACGGCGGAACCGGTCCGTTTTCTCGCTATGTCCGACCATCGCACCATTGTCACGATTGCCCAACGTATTGCATCATGAAGGGACACCGAGGTCGTGATTGGGCCCTGAAATTCGAGCGAAGCTGGTCCCGCGCCGAGGGCGTAGGGGGTGCGGCAAACACGTGGTCGAGGAGGAGTCAACAGTGAGGGTCGCTTCGGTCCAGATCATGGTTGGTGATCCATCGGTCGCCGTGAAGGGTGGCGACGACGCGCAGATTCCGACGGGAATTTCATCTCGTTAACACAATCTCGGCCCCAATCTCGACGACCATTGCTCGGGGAAACTCGGCTCAGTCCGAAACGGCGGACATGGGTTCACGGGAAAAGGAGACACGGATGATTTCACGGTTTTCACGCCGATCGATGGTGAAAGGCGCCGCAGGCGCCGGCGCGGCGCTGGCCCTCGCGAAATCGAGCACCACGTACGCCAACGTCAACCTGATTCAGTCCGGCCCGACCGAAGTGCTCTATTGGGGTTCCTTCTCGGGCAATCTTGGTGACGCCGAGCTGGCGCTGGTCAACCGCTTCAACGAAGAGCACACCGATATCCAGATCAACTACCAGTTCCAGGGCACCTACGAGGAAACCGCGCAGAAGCTGACCGCCGCCCTGCAGGCGAATCAGGCGCCGGACGTCTCGCTCCTCTCGGATGTCTGGTGGTTCCGCTTCTACCTCGCCGATGCGATCGCCGGACTCGATGATCTCGCCGCCGCTGCCGGCGTTGACTTCACCGACTACGTCGATTCGCTGATCGAAGAGGGCAACCGCGACGGCGTGCACTACTGGGTGCCGTTCGCCCGCTCCACGCCTCTCTTCTACTACAACAAGGAAGCCTTCGCGGAAGTCGGCCTCACGGAAGCTCCGACCAACTGGAGCCAGCTCGTCGAAGTGGCGCCGGAACTCGTCCGCACGGAGGGCGGCACCGTCACCCGCTCCGCCTTTGCGCACCCGGACAGCGCCAGCTACGTGGCCTGGCTCTTCCAGGGTGTGGTCTGGCAGCACGGCGGCCAGTACTCCGACGCCGATTTCAACATCAAGATCAACGAAGAGGGTGCGGTTGCGGCCGGTGAATTCTACCGGAGCAGCGTGCAGGATGGCTGGGCGACCACCCCGGTCGATCCGAACATCGATTTCCAGGCCGGTTTCACCACCGCCATCATGGCCTCCACCGGCAGCCTGGCCGGCATCACCGCCAACGCCCAGGTCGATTTCGGCACCGCCTTCCTGCCTGAAGGGCCGGCCGGCGGCGGTGTTTGCACCGGCGGCGCGGGTCTGACCGTCCTCAACTCTTCCCAGAAGAAGGAAGCGGCCTTCGAAGTCGTTTCCTGGCTGACGACGCCCGAGAACACCGCCTGGTGGTCGCAGAACACCGGCTACATGCCGGTGCGCAAGTCGGCCGTCGAGAGCGAAGAGATGCAGGCCTTCTTCGCCGAGAATCCGAACTCGAAGGTCGCGGTCGAGCAGCTCGCCGTCACCCGCCAGCAGGACGCCGCCCGCGTCTTCATCCCGGGCGGTGACCAGATCATCGGCGGCGGTCTCGAGCGGATTCTGATCAACGGCGAAGACGCGCAGTCCGCCTTCGACGATGTGGCGCAGACGCTAACCGAGGAAGCGGAGCCGATCCTCGAACAGCTCGCCGAGCGCCGCGGCGAGTAAGCCGTACCTGAACAACGACGAACGCCCTGCCAACATCCCGGCAGGGCGTTCGCCGTTTCATGAGAAAGTCACCTGGTTGTTCAGGGGTTATTCCGACGCCAGCACGCGATCGAGGAATTCTTTGGTGCGCGGATCGTGAGGGGCGTCGAAGAGTTGGGCGGGCGGACCGATTTCGATGATCTCGCCCCCTTCGAGGAAGGCGATGCGATCGGCGATGTGACGGGCGAACCCCATGTGGTGGGTGGCGAGGATCATCGTCATTCCGAGCGTTTTCAGCTCCCGAATCACGTTCAGCACTTCCCCGACCATGACCGGATCGAGCGCCGAGGTGATTTCATCGAGCAACAGCACTTCGGGATCGAGCGCCATCGCCCGCACCACCGCCACCCGCTGCTGCTGGCCGCCCGAGAGATGATCGGGAAACGCGCGCGCCTTGTCAGAAAGCCCGAACCGCTCCAGCAGTTCGAACGCCCTCCGCTCCGCTTCCGAGCGTGAGCGCCTGAGCACGATCTGTTGCGCGAAGGTGATGTTCTTCAGCACCGACATGTGCGGGAAAAGGTTGTACGACTGAAACACGAGGCCGATCCGCTGGCGAATGCGATCGGCGTGCACCCCCGGCGCGATGATCGATTCACCGTTCAGGTAGATCTGGCCGGCGTTGATCTCTTCCAGCAGGTTTGCGCAGCGCAGCAGGGTCGATTTGCCGGAACCGGAACCGCCGATCAGGCAGACAACTTCGTGCTCCTGGACATCGAGCGATACCCCGCGCAACACGAGATTGCGATCGTAGGCCTTGTACACCGCATCGAACCGGAGCTTGGAGGTGGTCATACCGCCCCTCCGCTGGCCCGGCTCTTGCCGCTGCGCACGAGCAGGTGATCGGTGAGGCGCGCCAGCGGCACCGTCACCGCCGCAAAGAGCAGCGCCGCTGCCAGGTAACTGGTGAAATTGAAGGTGGTGCCGGCATAAATCTGGGCTTGACGAGTTGCTTCCAGCGGACCAATCGCGGAAACCAGCGAGGTCTCCTTCTGCAGCGCCACGAAGCCGCTCAGCAGCGGCGGAATCACATTCCGGATCGCCTGCGGCAGCACCACGTGCAATTGGGCGCGGACATTCGAGAGCCCGAGCGATCGCGCTGCCGCCCGCTGACCGGGGTGGATCGACTCGATACCGGCCCGAAACGTTTCCGCGGTGTAGGCGGAGGAGGTCAGGATGATCGCCACCGTTCCCCAGAAGACCGGTTCACGCGGCAACCCCTCGATGCGCAGCCCGGGCACGCCGAAACCAAGCATCAGGATCACCAGCAGCGCCGGCGCTCCGCGGAAAACATCGATAAAGAAGACCGCAAAGGCGCGGATGGGGAAGAGCACCGGATTGCGGCTCAACCGCGCCAGCGCCAGCAACAACCCGACGACCAGCACGATCGGTTCGGCGATGAGGAAAATCTTGATGTTGAGTTTGAACCCGTCCCAAACGCGCGGCATCGCTTCCTGGAAGTGATGCCAACTGAGGAACGAGCGTCGCACGGCGTCCCACCCGGTCGATTCCGAGAGCACGTAGGCGATAAGGGCGCCGAGCACGACCGTGCTGAGCGTTGCGATCAGCAGGGAACGCTGAACGTCGCGTCGCTTCCAGACGGAAGGACGGACCAGCAGCGCTTCGATCTCGGCCTCGGAGAGTTTCCGGGGCGCCTCAACCGGATCCGGGTTCAACGGAACGTGGACTCCCCAGTGACGTGGGAGCGCCCGGACGGCCTCTCAACCGTCCGGGCGCTCGGAATCATCAGTCGAGCGTGTAGGTGAAGACTTCCGGCGGAATCGGCAACCACTCGTCTTCGAGCGCCTTGAGCGTGCCATCCTCGCGGAGGATGTGCAGCGCGGCGTTCAGGAAGGGGGTCAGTTCGCTGCCCTTCTCCAGCACGAGGCCGAGATCGGCGGTGGTGCCGGGCAAAATGCCGCCAAGCGCCAGCCCCTCGAACTGGATGGTCGTGTTGAAGATGCCGATCTGGTAGGTCTGGATGACGGCATCGACCACGCCGTTCACCAGCGCCGTCAGGGAATCAGCGTTCGTGTCGTAAACGAAGAGATCGCCCTCCGGCTGGATGGTCGTTTCGAGGTAGCGGTGGAAGGTGGTGCCGACCTGCGTGCCGAAGCGGAACGGGCGCAACTCCGAGATCGAGCGCGCCTCCAGCACCGGGCTATCGGCATGCGTGACGATGATCAGCGGCTCGCCGTAGTAGGGATCGCTGAAATCGACCGCTTCCTTGCGCTCCTCGGTGATCGAGACCTCGGTGATGTAGAAGTCGAAATCCTTCGGACCGGGCGCGTACGAGGCGTTGAACGAGGTGTACCCCCACTCAACCTGCTCTTCGGTGAAGCCAAGCGTCTCGGCGATGGCATACGCGACGGCCGATTCGAAGCCCTGTCCATTGGTCGGATCGTTGTCGATGAACCACGGCGGATAAAGGGGCTGATCGGCGTGGATGGTGAGTTTGCCTTCCTGCCGCAGGGGCAGTTCGGAGATATCCGGAATCGCGACCGGCGAGGCGGTCGGGGTCGATTCCTCCGCGGCGGCGAACTCCGTTCTCAGGGCGAAGGCGGCCGCCAGGGCCGCTGAGCCACCGAGCAGGGTACGACGGTTCGTCATGGCTGCACTCCTTACCTGGTTTCGATGGAGACCGGGTCGCCGGCTCCCCAGCAATCATGCCGCATGCGCGGCCGATCGACATGAACTTGACTTGTGAATCAATAACACATCAACAGGATGGCGGACAAGGGCTACCGGTCGAATCTCGGGCTACGTCGTCGCGGCGCCGAGTTGCCGGATAGCAATGCGTCGTTGATCAGCGCCATCAGGCGTGATTTCGATCAGGATCGCTTCCGCCGGGAGCTGATTGGCGGCCCGTTCCGGCCACTCGATCAGGGTGACACCCGCCTCCGGAGTCAGGTACTCCTCGAATCCGAACGAATCGAGTTCAGCGGGATCGGTCAGGCGGTAGAGATCGAGGTGCGCGAGCCGTTCGATGCCGTTGACCGGAGGCTCGACCCGATATTCGGCGACAAGCGTGAAGGTTGGGCTGGTTACCGCCTGCTCGATCCCGAGTCCGCGCGCGATCCCCTGCGAGAGTGTGGTTTTACCGGCGCCGAGATCGCCGTGCAGCAGGAGCACATCGCCCGGATCGAGCAATCTCCCCAGCTCCGCGCCGAAATCCCGCATCGCCCTATCGCCCGCGATGATTCGTTCTGTCCCGATCAAATCCCGCACGTGAATTCCTCGTGAGCAACAAACAACTACCGGGTAACTATAGATTGGACCAGGGCCGAGCCCGGGCGCATAGGCTGGAAGCCTACGCCTGAGAACGGAAGGGGCTCCGCCCCTCGGATACGAACCCCGCACCCCGACCGAACCCATTTGACGCGGAACTCGGAACCGGGAACGCGGAACCCCGCATTAACGCACTGGCGGCGGTGAGCGTTTGCCCACCGCCGCCGGTGCTGCCTGAAACACCGCAGAGCGTCGCTGATCAATTCGCCGGTACTCCGTTCAGTCCGAAAACGGAGTACACTTGCGTTGCAATCCCGGTTCAATTCGCTTTTGCCGGCGAGCAACCACATGTGCCAGCGTGTGGTTGCTCACCCGATTCCGTGGCGTTTCCGCCGCGTTATCGCTCGGTTCATTCACCCGATACCCGCGAATGCGCGGGGCTCAACGGTCGATTTCACGTCGGCCTGCCTCCGGGGCGGAAGCAGCGCTGGTGCGACTCAAGCGGCGCGGCCGCGGGGATACGGCCTCTCGCGCGAGATCGACTCCGTGTCGATCACTCCCTGTCCAGAGGAACCTGAGCGCCTGGGGCAAACATGCTCACTTCACCGTTTGGTCGAAGCGTCCAGCAGCAGCGTTGCCCGGCGAAACCGTTCGGAGCCTCCTGCGCGTTCCGTCACGTGCCTGACGGTTCGCCTTTTACGCACCGGCCGCGTGCCATCGATCGGTGCGTTGGATCGGATGATCTCCGGGGCGCGAATCGCATCCGGCGATCAGTTCTCTGCCTATATCCGACCACTTGTATCGGATATGCCGATAGCCTACGTACTCAATGGCCGGCTGTCAACCATATCGGGGCAAATGTGCGCAAATCGGGCGAAACCACCTCGACTCAACGCCCTACGCGCCCGATTCATCCCAGCCGCGCCAGTCCGTGAATTGCTCGATCGGGGTACGGACCGAGCGCTCGGAGGTCATATCGGGGTAGCCGATGTAGATGAACCCGAGCAACGCGCCTCGCTCGCTCAAACCGAGCCACTGCTTCACCGCCGGATCGTGGATGATCGCGCCGCTGCTCCATTTCGCACCGAGTCCGAGCGCGTGCGCGGTCAGGAGCATGTTCTGGGCCGCCGCCGAGACGGCGGCGATCTCCTCGATTTCATCGAGCTCGTCCTTGACGCCCGGCTCCACCCCGATGGCGATCACCACCGGCGCGCGCAGCGCCTTGCGAGCGCCCCGCTCCCGATCGGCGTCCGCCTCGGCGCTTCCGGCCGGGTGCCGGGCGGCGTTCTGCTCGCCCATGAACCAGCCGAGCGCCTCCCGCGCCTGACCCGTCAGCACCACGAAGCGCCACGGCTCGGTGAGGCGGTGATTCGGCGCCCAGGTGGCGGCATCGAGTACCTGCTCGATCAATTCCCGCGGCGGGCTCTCCGGCTTCACCTTGCCGATTGTGCGGCGGCCCTCGATCACCTGCTTCAGCACCACCGCCGTTTCGTTCGAACTCATCTGTTCCTCCGTCGCAGCAATTCCGACTGAAATAGTAGCAATTCCCGCGACCAAAGATATTCACGGTCCGTTGATGTTTCGCGCGGCGATGCATTCCACGATAGATGCACGAGCAACGCAAGTGCTCCGGGCAGACAAGGACGTCTGCGAGCGAAGGGCTCACATCCCACCCACCCCAAGAAGAAGCGAGGCCGC